>JAGRAE010000242.1 GCA_020435005.1 Bdellovibrionales bacterium | reverse complement strand
AAGGCACTACAGGGTCTTGTCCTGGGCTGACTTAGGGGCTTTGCGCCCCTGGGGGTCCGAATTTTTGAAAATAAAAATAGTAAATAATTTTGATATCTAGAAAATGACCTGAAGAGGCTCAGCGAAAACGCTGAGCCTCTTCAGGGAAGATTGATATAGGTTTCCAATCCACCTTTAAAACTTTTTTGATTTTAGAATCGACATTTATTAGACAGGATCTACTTTTGCACTCCAAGACTTCTTGAATGTTAAGTCCCGTCTGTGCAGCAGCATAAGTAAGCATGGCGATAAGTAATAGTTTATACATTTTGACCTCCAGTTTGTGTGGTTAAGTTATTGTTTGAAATGGTGTTAAAAATGTCTTTGATTTCTTCTTCAGACATTTTTTTAAGTAAAATATTAAGCTTGTATTCGGTGGGTACAGCTTGTGACCGTTTAGGGTCTTTGCTTAAATTTTTAAAACTTGATGGGCTATAACCATAGGCTTGCATAATTAAATTACGCAATTCAAGGGTCATGACTTTGAGACCTGTTTCTAATTTAGATAAATAGCCTATAGATAGCCCCGTAGATGCCGAAGCATCAATAAGGCTTATGCCTTTTTTCTTTCTAATATAGCGTAGGACAGCTCCATCAAATGTTTTGTCGCCATTGTCTTTATTCTTATGTTTGGCCACCCATGTTTTGAACATGGCTCTATTTTTGTCTCCACCTAGGGTGCTGACAATTCGATCAAACTCTTCTTCTGTAAGCTTTGAATTGCCGGATGCGTTTTCGACTTCGCTCAGCCATCCGATACTTTTATTAATTATGTTTGAACATTCTCGCAGAGACAGCTCTCGGCGCTGTCTTAAATGTCTAATGATGACACCGTGGTTCTCTAGTGAACTCATGAAAAACCTCTCTTGTTAAGTGTTTAAGGGGACTGAATTTGAACATTAGGAAAATTTGTTCAGATTTCAGAATTTTTGAACATTGGGAAAATTTTTTGAAGAGAGGCAGCGGTGGCAGGGTAATGGCAGGGAACTAGAGTCATGTAGAGGAATCTAGAGTCATACTCATTACAGGGTCTGAACCCGTGATTAAATGAAATCAACCATTTAGAATGATTTGCTTTTTGATAATTTGTGCTGGAACTAAAAGAAATTAATGGAGCGGGTGAAGGGGCTCGAACCCTCGGCCTCAACCTTGGCAAGGTTGCGCTCTAGCCAACTGAGCTACACCCGCAAACGAGAGGCCAAGATACTGAGGACCAAAGCTGTTGTCAATTTTTTATTCTTCACTTTCTTCGGAATCATCACTCTGCTCAGGTGAACTTTTAGTTTGAGTTCTTTCTGAAGGGCTGTAAACCTTATATATACCCACAGCAAAATTAGGCATAGGCTCAGAAGATTGACTCCATGGCAAACGTTGTGGTGCCTTTAACAGGGCATAAAGTTTATCATTATAAAAATGTGGGATGTATTGTGTCAAAGTTCCGCGCAATTGTAGGCGGTTCACCAACTGACCTTTTTCTGGATTAAATATACATAATCGATCAGAGCTACATGGACTTATAATTGTCCATCCTTTATGACTCCAGTTTAGAGAATATTTAGCAATAGCTCTATTATTAAAGCGAATACTAAAAACATCACTATTTTGCTGTTCGTTTCTTGTATTGTAACGCCAATGACCCTCACCAGTTCTTGCTTCGATAGTTTGCAAATAACCATTTTCTGTTAAAACTGCTACGATTCCATGCGAGGGAATATATGCAAAATTTGATGTGGCTTTAGAGGGTAATTCGTACTCCCAATTTATAGATTTTTTCTTGAGGTTTATACTAATGGCTTTTCCTTCATCGTTGCTAATCACTGCTGATTCGCCAAAAGTGTTTGCTGGAAAAGAAATTGTACCGAGCTTTTTTTTCTGCCAATAGGCATTTCCACTATTAAAATCCAGACAGAGTAAAGAACCATTTGGATCAGTTAACATTATGAGCTTTAAGCTTTCATTTATTGTTAGAGGACTGGGCTTGGTTAAGCCAATTAGTTTATTTTTCCAAACTTGCTCGCCGGTATGACCATTCAGTTTGTAAATAAAAAAGTCTTCATTGCCTTCACTAGTAACAAAAAATAAAAATGAGTTGTAAGGCAATATATTCTGTACCAATTCGCCTCTAACTTTTAATAGCCAAGAAAGCTCCCCGGTTTCTTTATTAAGTTTATAAAGATAGCCTTTTTTAGAAATGGCGAACAAATACTTGCTGCCAACAACAGGAGAAAATAATAGTTGATCATCTTCTTGTATTTTAAAAAACCACAGTTGCTCATTGTTAAGATTCGTTTTAACTAGTTCTTTAGGGTATACAAAATAAAAACCATCTTCGTCCACACTCCACTTGGGAGGAGAGTCATTGTCCACAACTTCATAAATGAGCTTTTTTGTCGACTCTCTTACATAAGTTGTTCCCATTTGAAATTGACTATCATTAATAAATGTTCTGGATATATTTTTTTGTTCAAGAAAATCCCAAGGTCCTAAGCCTTCGGGCTCCATACTTGACTCGGGAATAGTTAAAGACTTGTTTTGATTTTCGGACAAGCTTTCTGACAAGGGTTTGCGATTCATGAAATAAGGGTTGAAATGATATATTCCATAAACTATCGCAACGGAAGTTAGAACCATTAAGGTGACTAAAAAAAATTCACTTTTTCTAGGCGGGGAGTACATTATAGACCTCCCAAATAGTCTTTTGCTTTTTTTGTACAAATATTATCAGTTTCAAAAACTCTTGTGAATTCCTTTTGTGAAACAACTCGCTTTAAAAAGTAGGCTGAGACTCCAATAAATTGTGGATCTTCTGCTTTTTTCGTACACAAATCTTTAGCATGATTAAAATACAACATAGAATTACATTTCATTTTTTCGATTGTATCATCGAGCAATTGGCTGCTGTTATGAACTAAGCCATTCTTGTACTTAAGAAAAGTATGATATTTACACTCAATGGGTATGGGATTAGCAAGGTACTGTAGAGGTATTTCCTTTTTTGGAATAATTGTAAATAAACCTTGAGGTAATACTTGGTAGATCCAGAAAATAAGAACGGCAATAACCACCCATATTTTACTTGGCTCAGGGCGAATATAAGATCTATAAATGGCTTCCCGAGCTTCTTTTTCTTCCTCAAATCTTGAAAAAATAAAAAACAAAATCAGGAAAATATGTATTAAAGTGCTTTCAAAACCTTCAATGTAACCCTTAAATATATTATAGACAAATAAGAGACCAATACCGGTATAAAATCTTTGAGTTTGTTTAGAAAATAAGAAAAGTGGTGCTACAATCTCAGCGAATATACTTATGGCGGCCACCCACTCTATACCTTTGGGAGGCAAATAAAAATTTAAATTTTTGCTTAACCAATATCCGGCTAACCACTCGTTGTTAA
>JAGRAE010000241.1 GCA_020435005.1 Bdellovibrionales bacterium | reverse complement strand
AAGCTTTTGCAGATGAGATATTTCGTGTTTATGCAAAGAGTCATCCAAAAATAGTGCTGTTACCAGTCAAAATGGAAATGAATGTAGAGAAAATGGTGCGGAGAGCAAGTAGACCTTTAAAAAAATAATAACTATATTTTTCTGTATTATATTATTTGGAAGCACTTCTTGGACTTATCGTATTGATCACTATCCCAAAACTCCAGAAAAACTTTTAAAAAGAATAGTCAAATCAAAAAAGTGTTGATGAGTTCATAAAGTTAGAAAACATTCGTTGGCTATAAAATGAAGACTTAAAAGAACCGACTTTAGTTAAAATTGAAGAATATAAAGCGGGCTACGATAACTATTGTGAACGGCCATGAGAAAATGACCCATAGTTGGCCAAATAGAATTGACCCAGTCGAAGGAAAAAAGGCTAAAAATATTTAGATAGAAATATTTTTAGCACTTTTAAATATAAAAAAACTAAAAGAGACTCTGGAAAAGGAAAAAGGAGTCTCATAATGATAAGACTGGAGGAATGGATGGATATCAAGCAAATGCATCATGAGGGTAAATCAATACGAGAGATATCAAAAGAAACAGGACGAGCCAGAAATACCGTACGCAAAGTATTAAAGCAAAAGGCACCTGAAAAGTACAAAATGGCCAAAAGGGCCACCAAAATTGACCCACACCAGGAATACATCAAAACCCGATATGAAGAAAGCGGAGTATCAGCAATTAGAATGCATGAAGAAATAAAACAGATGGGATATGTGGGATCGTTGAGAAGTTTACGGCGCTATATGCAAACATTAAAGCAGAAGAAAAAATCACTACAGAATCTCACAGTTCGCTTTGAAACACCACCAGGAAAGCAGGCACAAGTTGATTGGGCTCATTGTGGGCAGTTCACCAATGAAGAGGGCAAAAAGGTAAATATATATGGGTTTGTGATGGTGTTAAGTTATTCAAGAAAAATGTATGTTAGGTTCGTTACCCAAACCAAGATCCATGAATTGATGGAATGTCATCTCAAAGCATTTGAATATTATGGAGGGTGGCCCGAAAGCATACTGTATGACAACATGAAGCAAGTTCGAATCAATCCAAATAAATGGAATCCATTATTTTTAGATTTTTGTCAGTATTATGGAATCATACCTAAAACTCATCAACCCTACCGACCTCGAACTAAAGGAAAGGTCGAACGAATGGTATATTATTTAAAAGACAATTTTTTACGTGGCAGAACTTTTAATGATTTAGCAGATTTAAATCAACAAGCGATGCATTGGTTAAATCACACGGCCAACCAAAGAAAACATTCCACGACAGGATGCAAACCTGAAGAATTATTTAAACAAGAGCAATTGATACCGATAAGATCCATCTCAGTTTATCCACTTCAAGTGAAGCAGTGGCGTAAAGTGGATCAAGAAGGATATGTTCAGTTTAATAAAAGCCGTTATTCAGTTCCTCCAGAGAATGTAGGTCAAGAAGTCGTGGTTGAACAAGATGATCAAATTATCCGTATTAAGTATGCCGATGTCATTATTGCAGAACACCCCAAAGCACAAAAAATCAATAGTTGTTTATCACAGGAGGAGCATGTACAAGCATTATGGAAACTATCACTAGGCAAATCCGAAGTTCAACCAATTGATTGGAAAATTAAATTTAATTCTTCAGATGTCGAAGTTCGTTCACTCTCTAAATATGATGAGGTCGCAGTATGAGCGTTAATTATGAGGAAAAAGCTTCAACGGGACTGAACCAATTAGGATTGGAAACTGCATTAAATCAACTTGATCAATGTTCACAACAAGCTGCCGCCCAAAACTGGTCTTACAGTCATTTTTTAGGTTATTTATTGGACGCTGAGCTAAGTGAACGTCATCGCAAAACAGTTCAGTTAAATTTAAAGTTTGCCCGATTCCCATATTTAAAATCAATCGATGATTTTAACTTCGATGCTCAACCTTCGATTGATCGTCGTTTAATTGATGAATTAGCAACCGGTCGTTTTTTACATGAGGCACGCAATGTGATCTTTTTAGGACCTCCTGGGGTTGGCAAAACTCACTTGGCGATATCACTGGGTGTGTTAACAGCAAATCTAGGTTATCGCGTTTATTTTACCACGGCGATTGATATGGCTCGTAAACTCGCTAAGGCTTTAGCTGAAAACAGGCTTAAACGAGAAATCCAAAATTTAGTTAGACCTACTTTGCTAGTCATTGATGAAGTGGGTTATTTAGGCTTAGATACAACTCAAGCAAGTCTTTTATTCCAGGTGGTTGCTCAACGTTATGAAAAAAATCATTCGATTGTCATGACAAGTAATAAGCCTTTTAGTGATTGGGGCCATATTTTTGCAAATGATTCAATCATGGCTTCAGCTGCTTTAGATCGCTTATTGCATCGTTGCACTGTCGTTAATATTAGGGGCGATAGTTATCGCCTTAAAGAAAAGAAACTAGCAGGTGCTTCCTTCGACTTAAATCCTGCTTAGGTGGGTCATTTTTTTTGGCCGTTTATGGGTCAATTCTATTTGGCAGTTGACACTATGTTTATGTTCGTAAAGAATTTATCGAAGCATTATGGCCCATCAAAGATTTTGAATTGTATGAGTGGTAATAGTTGTTTAAGCGTTTGGACGATAAGGACGGTATTTTTCAATAAATATATTTGTCTGTTCTGAACAAGAATATGATGTAACTAGCACCTTATTAATAAGATAACCGTTAAATCATTTCAAAGCTTGTTTTATGAAATAGGTTCTAACGTCATGTAAGAAGGGACGCCAAATTTTTAACCTCTCTAATGCATTAATTTACAGATACCCCCATTTTTATGTTCTAACTTTCTAACATTGATAAATTGCCATAAAAATGGATAATATCCTTATACCATGAATTGAAATTGATGAAAATTTATGCTAAATAAAGATAGATGAAATGCTTTTTAATATTTTTTATATCAATTCAATTTATGTTGCTACCTATAGTTGGTTATTCTTTAGCTCCACGAAACCAAAACCTACCAAATATAGTTTGGAAAAGATCAATCGCTGACAGAAGTAAAAGTTTTTCAGATTGGTTTGAATTAAATTATGACAAAAGGGATAAAATAGAATTTCGTAAATTATTATCCGATTTTGAAGAGATATTTTTAAACCACATCCAATTTGCTAATAAAGATGGATTAAAACTTATAGTTAATGGTAGAGCAATTTACTTATCAAAAGAGGTATTGATCAATTTTGATTTTGATAAATATGTTTTAGATGTTTTAAAGTCTGATAATAAAAAAGAGCTTTTAAAAAAGCTGTTTGAATTCATTATAGATATTGATCAAATTATTCAAAGAAAAATGGAAGAATTTCAAACAAGAATTCTTGCTTTAGGTCTTAGTCAGAAACCGACTACTGTAGTTCTAACTTATAAACAAG
>JAGRAE010000240.1 GCA_020435005.1 Bdellovibrionales bacterium | reverse complement strand
GCTAATTTTAAATAAAAGTTTCGTACACGGTGATGAAAATCTGAATTTTCCAGTTCAAATCTATCCTTTTCTCTCCCCAACATTCGCTTTTGTCCAACATTGGGCTCTAGATCCAATAAAATAAACAAGTTTGGAGCTATGCCATCGGTGGCATATGAATTTAACCAATCAATCGGTCCCCTATCTAATTGGCGTCCACCAGCTTGAAAAGCTAAGGTACTTGCAGTGAACCTATCGCAAAGAATCCATTTTTCTTGCTCAATGGCCGGCTTTAAAACTCGCTCAACATGTTGAGCCCGAATGGCTTCATAAAGTAAGAGTTCTGTACGAGGAACAGGAGTATCGCCTTCTTTTTTTAATAGAATTTGACGGAGCTCTTCACCTAAAGCCGTCCCTCCAGGCTCTCTTGTAACGACAACCTCTTGATTTTTCTTTATTAATTCCTCTTTTAAAGAATTCATAAGGGTGGATTTACCTGCCCCATCAATACCTTCAAATACCAAAAATGCCATCCTCATGGTTTTGCTATCATATTATAGATAAGTCACCACTTGTGTCTTGCGTTATTTTCCGCTAAAAGATTCTAGACGTTGAGGGGAGAGTCACCTATACTCGCAATCTCCAAAAAAGGGTAATATACATGTTAACATTTATTTCTATTATACATATTTTAATGGCTTTAATTCTAATTATACTTGTTCTTCTTCAAGATTCTAAAGGTGGAGCAATGGGTATGTTAGGCGGAGGCAGTGGAAATAGTAGTGTTTTTGGGAGCACTGGGGCCGGTAATTTTTTAGTTAAGGCCACTCGCACAGTCGCCATAATTTTTGCCATAACCTCTGTTGGACTTGTTTATATGACAACCAAACGTGGTTCGAGCGTTTTAGATAAATTAGAAGCTCCGGTAAGTGCTGAAAAGTTAGAAAATACACTTGTACCTGTTGATACAAAAGAAGCTAACTCAGATAGCCCACAAAAAAATGATTCTGCGCCAGTTGAAAAGGAGCAAACTCCTGAATCCACAAAAGAGTAATAAAAAAAAGTTTTTAGTACTAATTATAACTGCAACTTTTGTATTTAGTACGTTGCTTTTATCAGCATGGATACTGGTAAAGTTGTATGACCAACAAAAAGATCTAACAAAAAAAATTGCAAATATTAAATCATTCGAGGGCGATGTTTTAGTTTTACAGAATCAAAGCAAAAAAAGAATTCGCGCTTTTAATGGTTTATCTTTAAAAAAATTTGATCGTCTCTATGTTGCAGAAAACTCAAATGTTCAAATTATATTTGAAACCGGTGATGAATTAAAATTCAATGAAAATTCAGAGATCAATTTAAGATATTGGGATAACACAAAAAATGTGCTACCTATTTTTGTGTATTTACGTAGGGGCTCCTATCAAATATTAAAAAATGGCAAAAAAAATCAACTCCTAGTTGAGTCTGACAAAAACCTTCACCATCAATTTGAAAAAACACCTTTCACTCCGTCTTTAAACTCTGATAAATATCGTGATGAGCTGTCAATTGATCTAGTGACTCCACAAGATCCAAAAAAGTCATTGCCCCTAGGTGTTAGTTTAAAACCTACAAATAGAGAAATTACGACGAATGTAAAAAGCTATCTTCAACACTTCCAAAAGTGCCAATTAAATGCTTTAGGTAGCGAGTTAACAGCAAAGGGTCAAATTACAATTGGTTTTTCTATCTTACCGGATGGAAAAGTCGATAAAATTAAAATTCTAGATTCTACTACAAGTAGCCAACAACTTGATGCTTGTGTAAAAACTGTTTTCGAAAGAATGACTTTTAATAAGTTTGAGGGCGACCCTATTCAGGTCAACTATCCTCTACGATTTGATTGATAAAGGTAAGAATACTTGTCACCCTTTTAACGATAATTATGAATGTAATCAATTTGCTCAGGTATCCATGGCTCAAATGCCCCCTCGAGACCAAGAACACGATTTCCGTCTGTTAACTTAACATCTTTTGGTTGAATAGAAGGTTGCCATCCCTTGTGAATCAATTCGCACTCTTCTAATTCTGGAATTATTTTTTCAACACAGATAGTTCCTAGGATCTGTCTGCGAATTAAATCATCCAAACTTTTTTCTATTTGATCTCGAGTATATCCAAAATTAACAATTAGTTCATCAGCTACGTTAACCACATGATTAGATAATATTTTATTATCCTGGTAAAGATCCAAAGCTGCTTGAAAACTATTAAATGAGGGCAGAACTCTTCTTCCAAATTTTAAATAATATTCAGAATCTGTATCTTCTGCTAAATTGATGTAGATTTTTTCCACAGGATCGGTTTCAGGAATCTGTTCTTGTAGTTCAAATATAACCCTTAATTGTTCACCAGTGACAGAATAATATTTTAAAACCTTTTCCAGATAAGACCGGTCATGCCTACGTGAACATATATCTGAATATAGGTTATAAATAATTACATCTGATTCACTATCATCACCCCACATTAACTGGTGGACATGACTTGTAAGATCCTTTCTCATTTCCAATAGAGCTTGTAATTTGTAACCAATTTGCTTTGAAAGACGCCACAGCCTCTTTGGCCTCAGATTTTTCAAGTTATCTTTACAAAATAAGCCCATGGGCTGAATCCCATCTAAGTTTAATTTTTCTACAATATTTGCCTCCATTTGCGGAGGAGAGGCTGTAATAAAAAAAATAGGAAAGTCTTCTTTTTGAAAGCGTAACTGCCATGCATCTTGAAGAGCTCTGACAAGTGCTGCAGTACCAGGTACATTCTTTTTTTGCCCTGGTTTTTCGGTCACTGTTTTCCATAAACCCTTAAGACTTTCAAATTTTGTATCCAAATAAGTTTTATCCAGATCCCAAACATAAACCTCTTCTGCTGTTTCCTGTCGGGTTGACTGTATATATGTAAATCGAACAACATCTTGCCTGATTTCTGCTCTATTTTTCCAGCTCGTCATGGGAATCCTTGGACATTTGGCCCAACGCATGATAGGCCTCAGCCTATGATAACTAGGGATCTTGCCGTTTGCAATAGAAGCTATAATTTTCACCCACTTAATAAGTGGCCCCTATCGCTTCCTATGTACTCTTGGGGCTATGAACTGCTTTGTGGTTTTGAGGCAAAGCAACCCTCTATTGTTTTAGATTTGAAATCTAATGAAATTAAAATAACAGACGTTCTTTTTTCATTATATCCACAACTGAGCCTATCGGAATTAGCTAGACTCTATAGCTTAATGAAATCACATCCTGATGCTGATTGGCTAGATTTTTTCAAAAACTACAATCTTCGCTTCTGTGATAATTTAAAATTAACTTTAAATAAATTATGTCAAACCCCTTTAGACTTTCAAAATTGGTGCAGCGAAAAGCAAATTCAAGTTCGTGATTTAAGTATTCTTAAGTGCCTAAAAGACATCAATGGATGTGATAAAATACTCTCCAAGATTAGCACAATGAATCCGA
>JAGRAE010000023.1 GCA_020435005.1 Bdellovibrionales bacterium | reverse complement strand
GATTTAGAACTCTTAGAAAATAATCGCAATATTTTGTTTAATGATACAGAAACTAAAAAGTTAGAAGTAGAAAATTTAAAAGACGTTTTAAATGAAGTTAGTAGCCGTTTGTACGGTCTTGAAGATTTGCAAAATAGTTTTGAAGGTTTTCAAGAAGGTGTTAAAAATGTCATGTTATGGCAACGTCAGCGTCAAGAACAGTTGCGTGCTGATGGAACCGTAGAAGTGCATTTTCAACCAGTCGCTGAGGTTGTTGAAGTCCCTGCAGAGTATGAATTGGTAATGGAAGCCGCCTTGGGTACTCGATTACAGCTTTTGTTAAGTCAAAATCAAGATGAATCTATCGATGCATTAAATTATCTAAAAGAAAATCAATCCGGACGATCGTCATTTTTTAGTGGCGACCCTAAAAGGGATGTTCAATTTACAGAAGCTCAAGTCAAAAATGAAGAGGGTGTCAATGGCTTGCTCTCTGAAATTGTATCTGTTCCAGAAAAGTTTAAAAATCAAATTAAACAAATACTAGGTAGTGTTGTTATTGTTGATAGCATTCGTACGGCTTTACGTCTTCGCCCAAATTATGAAGGGATGACCTTTGTGACAATGGATGGGGATACGCTATCTCCAGATGGTGTTTTAACAGGTGGTGCTTCTGAAAGTGCTGAATCAGGAGTCTTAAAAAGGCGTCGTGAAATAAAAGAACTTTCACAAAAACGCGAAGAAACTGCTGGAAAATTAGCATTAGCTCAAGTTTCTTTGGAAAAGCTGAATAAACAACTAAAAAGTTTAGATGAGCAAATTGAAGATTCTAAAGTAAAAAGTGTTGAAAAAGAACGACAAATTGTTGCACTCGAAAAAGATTATGAAAGAGCAGAAAATGAATTACAAAATGCAGAACAAGCCCTTTCTCGTCAACAAGAACAAGTCAATCGTCAACAGGAACAAATTGACTTATTAAAAGAGCAACTAATAGAACTTAAAGAGAAAATTACTGAAGTAAAATCTCAAAGAGAGGAACTTGAAAAATCTGTAAATGAGTTAACTGAAGAACTTTTACTAAAAAAGTCAGGTATAGATTCATTACAAGAAGAAGTCGCTCAATTGAGGGTGGATTCATCGGCAAAGAGACAAGAGTTAGAAAATCTTTTACAACAAATGGACCGTGTTCAAGATTCATTGAATGAAGTGAATGAACAACTACAACAGATGTCTGCCGAGACACAAAAATCAACAGAATCTTTATCAGAAAATCAGGTCTTGTTAGAGCAAGCACGTGTTAATTTAGAAAAAATGATTGCTCAAACCAAGGAAGTAGCTACACAGTTGTCTGAGCTTAAAGACGAATATGAGTTACAAGCTAAAGAAGTCAGAGAGCTAGAATCTCAAGTGAGTGATAGACTTCACCAGAGAAATGACTACAAGTCGAGAATGAATGAGTCACAGTTAAAGTTAGAACAGCTTAAAATGAAAGAGCAATACCTAGTGGATCAAATAAATGAAAGGTACATGAAAGATCTTCGTTTGGTAGCTAATGAATTTAAGGATGTTGAAGGCGATGTTAGTCAGACAGAGAATGACATCGAAGAGTTGCGGTCTAAGCTAAAACGCATAGGTGAAGTCAATTTATCTGCAATTGAAGAATATAACGAACTTATTGACCGTTATGAATTCTTAAAACAACAACATGAAGATTTAATTTCAGCGAAAGATCAACTGCGTAAAGTTATTGATCGCATAAACCGAATTTGTTCTAGAAGATTTAAAGATACTTTTGAGCAAGTGAATGAACGATTTATGAAAGTATTCCCTGTCTTGTTTGGCGGTGGAATGGCAAAACTTATATTAGTAGAAGACCCTGAAAAAGGTGAGATGGGAATTGATATCGTAGCACAGCCTCCAGGAAAAAAACCGGCAAATGTCAGTTTGCTTTCGGGTGGAGAAAAGGCTTTAACGGCTGTTTCTTTGATTTTTTCAATTTTCTTAGTAAAACCATCACCATTTTGTTTGCTGGATGAGGTAGATGCACCACTTGATGATGCCAACGTACATAGATTTAATGATTTAGTGAAAGAAATGGCCAAACGTTCACAAATTATTATTGTGACCCATAATAAACATACAATGAAAGTGAATAAAAAGTTGTTTGGTGTGACTCAAGAAGAAAAAGGAGTCTCTAAAATGGTTTCTGTTTCTCTGGCTGAGGCTCAGCAGGTGGTGGATTAATTCATGCAAGTTCAAGAGTTAAAAGAGTTTTCTGAACTTGAGCATGATACATGGTCCACTTTATTTAATAACTTAAAAGATAATCGAGCTCATCAAGCAGACCCAATATTTACTGAGGGCATTGAGATTTTGGGGCTGTCAGGTGATAGAATTCCAGATTTAAATGAGATAAATAAAAAATTATCAAAGTTAACCGGTTGGCAAGCAGTACCTGTAAAAGGTTTTGAAGAAGTTGATAGTTTTTTTAAAGGGTTGTCGGAGAAACAATTTCCTATTGGTAATTTTATTAGGGACAACCAAGATCTTTCTTATACTCCAGCACCTGATATTTTCCATGATCTGTATGGACACATTCCTTTCTTTGCCAACAAAGACTATGCTGATTTTAATCAGCGTTTTGGTGAAGTGGCGTTAAAATACATAGATTCACCAGAGAAATTAAAGAAATTTGATCGACTCTATTGGTTTGGTTTAGAGTTTCCTCTTATAGACTATCCCGAGGGGAGAAGAATATTTGGTGGTGGATTATTGTCATCATTTGGTGAATCAAATTATGCCCTCAGTGACAAACCAAAGGTACTTTCATTTGATGTAGAGAAAATTGCAAATCAGGATTTTCGCATAGACGTCTATCAAGAAATTTTATTCTGTTTGAGCAGCAAAGAACAACTCTACAACTGTTTGCCCGATTTCGAAGCTACCATCTAAAGAACCGTGTACCTTTTAAGAGGCTTGTTCTTTTTCTATGAGATAATGGATAACTTTGTGCCATACATCAGTGTGGTCTTCTACTCGAAGACCATATAAACTTTGTTCTTTTTTGGCCCAAATGGTTCGAATATTAATTTCGACAGATTTATCATCTATTTTTGTTTTTAGTTTATAGTTGTTTCCTACCTTTAAATGTTGATCACTTTTTATACGCAATCCATTTAAAGAAATATCCATGATTTTTATATTTGATACTCTATCAGATGTTGCAATACTTCCCTCTGCATTTGTTTCAAAACGAATTTCTCTATTGTAAAAAGCAACTTTTTGACTCGAATCTTTATTTAAGGTCAAAGTTTGATGTGCACGCTTTCTATCTTCAATATCAATAACCTCAGGATCAAATGACGGTAATATATTTTCATAAATAGGCTCTTGATAAAATTGTCTAAGACATAACTTTTCAAAATCATTTAAACTTTTAACGAGTTCATCACTATCCGCAAAAATTTCTCGCAAATGATCAGCTGACCATTGATGTGTAATTTCATTTGGAAACTCTAAATTACTTAATTCGTGATTATGAAGAAAGTTAAAAAGGTCTTGATGAAGTGGCTTCTTCCAATAATTTTTTATGAGTTTTAATTGTATAGCTGCAAAATTTACTAAATATAATTTAATGGAACCATAGTTTAAGTAGGGATGGGGAGTAAATGCTTCCTCACAAAGGGGTTTTATAAAGAATACAGCCTCCAGGAATTGAGTTAACATTTTATTGTCAGGTAGGGGCAAAATTAAAATATCTACATTGTGAACACGACGTGAAAGTTCATAAAAAAATTTAATAAGTGGCCAAGTTACTGCAGGTTGAAATTCTTCTTTTACAGCAAAAAAAGCTCCTTCTGCAATTTTTTTTAAATTTTGACTTCTTAAATCATTAAAACTTTGCAACCCTTCACTCGGCAGTCCCATAGGGCTGTCATTTATCAAACTCATTGTGCCAATGACCTTGCCTTCCCATTGAGCAACTATGACAGAAGTTGTTGGCAATAAGTGAAATTTTGTTACAAGCATTTCTTTACTTTTTTTATCTATATAACCATGTTCCCAATACTCGTCATGAACAATTTCAAAAGCCTCTTCGACCTCTTGTAAAGTGTTGGCTACTTTAATTGTTAGTTGGTCTGGATAATCCTGTGGAATGTTTAATAAACTTCGATAATAATCATCTCGCCAATTTTTAGAAAATACTGACAACAACTCAGATACTAATTTAAAATGTAAACCTTGAGGTGGTATTAAGCCTAATGTTTTCATCGTATACTTTTCGGAACACTAACATCTAAGCATTAGCAAACGGATACTATTGAATTTAGTATCGTTTTGATACGTTGAACTTGTTGGCAATTCTTAAAAAGTGTCAAAAAAACAAGTCTCAAGTCGAAGTTATTAACAGTTGATAGGTCTATGACTTGCATATTTTATTAATTGATCCGATGGGGGGAGTATGAAGTTGAACGTAAAGGCAATTGCCATAATTGTTTCTACAGGATTTTTTCTAATGATGTTTCAAAACTGTGGAAATGAGTTAGATTCGAATCTTGGAGAGCCAGGTGACATAGAAAAAGTCGATGGGACTCCTGAGCAAATAAACGAGTTGAGTGTTGAAGATGCCATTCAATACACTTTTAATAAATTAGATCAGGTAGATATCGAAGATGAGTCGGTAAAAACTGAATTAATCCGTCTTTGTACTGTAGCTAAATTAATTTCTTATAAACACGAAATAAATGAGCAAATAATTACAGATGTCTCAAATAATGAAGAAATTGAAATTTTTTCTGCAGAGGAAATAGAATTGGTCGAAAATATTCGTGCCCGAACTTTGTTGCTTGGTCGTGGAGGCATGGGTAGTAGTCGTCATATTCACAAAATAAGAGATTTTGAAGGAGATCTTATAATTTGTGAAATGACAGTTGGAGCTATTGAAGAATTCCATGGTAGAGCTGTTGTTGTTAATGGAGGGGTCGGTGATGTTAATGTTTTGTCAGGCACCTTGAAGTTAGTAAATAGTCCATTAATGGGCATAACAGAAAATGTATCTGGGAAAATTCAAAGTAATTAAGCTTGCCATTTTAAAAAATTGTATTACATAAGCCATATATGAAGTGTATATGGCTTTTTTATTTTTTATTTTTTTCATCTACTCAATTATTTGCTAATACTTTTAGTTTTATTGCCATTGGCGATGCTCCTTACACGGAACCTGCTGGGACGAATATGTTTAAGAAGCTTATCGTTCAAATCAACAATAAGAATCCAGATTTTGTGATTCATGTTGGAGACATAAAAGGGGGAGCAGATCCCTGCACCAATTCATACTTTTTAAAGGTGAAAGAACTTTTCAATCAGTTTGAAATGCCGTTGCTATACACCCCAGGTGACAATGAGTGGACCGACTGTCACCGACCAACGGCTGGTTCAATGGACCCTCTAGATAGGTTAAGCTTTTTGAGAAAAACTTTTTTTAGTTCAATGAGTTTAGGCAAAAAGAAGATTCCATTATCAACACAGAGTCAAAATCCAAAATTTAAAAAATATATAGAGAACTATTATTTTGCTTACAAAAAAGGACTCGTTGCGAGTTTGCATCTAGTAGGCTCTAATAATAATTTGAGAAAAGATAATGAAGCAGCTGTCAAAGAATATCATGAACGACAAATGGCTAATTTAGCTTGGTTGGAAGAAATATTTAAGGTTGCAAAAAAATCAAATTTTTTAATTCTATTTTTTCATGCTGAAACGGGATGGGGAGAAACAAAACCACAATATAAGGGCTTTCAAGTTATATTAAAACAACTTGAGAAATATGCAAAAGACTGGAAGATACCCACGTTGATGATTCATGGTGATGATCACAAATTTAAAATTGACCACCCCATATCTTTTATTGATGAAAAAACTGGACTATACAGTCAGCGTCCCAACTTTACCCGATTGATGGTTTACGGGTTTCCCAATGTGAGGGGAGTTGAAGTAACAGTCACTAATGATGCGGTCCAGCCATTTAGTTTTAAAAGCTTAAATCAAATTGAATGGGAGTATAAGAAATAAGTTTTCGACTTTAGGTGTAAAACTTGTTAGTAATCCTCTAGAATGCCCTTTTTTGTTGGTTCTCCTATCACAATTTTATTAGAATAGGGTTATGAAGACCATATCAAAACCCATTTATAACCTTAGAACTTTATATTGGCCAACAACCTTATTTTTATTGGGATTACCATTACTAGCATTGATATTAACTCCCATTTATTTTGCTCTGCAAATTCCAAGTTGGGGAATATTAATTTCAGCAATTGTGTATATGTTTTTTCTCAATTTTTGTATCACGGCAGGTTACCATAGATATTATTCACACAGAACTTTTCAAGCAAAACCTTGGTTGCAGTGGGTTTGGTTAATTTTTGGAGCCGGAGCGTTTCAAATGTCTGCTCTTAAATGGTGTTCGGACCACCGTCGTCATCACAAAAATGTCGACACCAATGATGACCCTTATTCTATTGCAAAGGGATCTTTTTATGCTCACATGGGTTGGATTTTATTAAAAGATTCAGAAATATATAAAAATAAATTTGCTGCCGATTTAGAAAAAAACAAAAGAGTTAGTTGGCAACATAGAAATTATTATTGGTTGGCGATTTTAATGAGCTTTGGTGTGCCCACTTTATGGGGATGGGCTCTTGGAGATGCCTTAGGTGGTTTTTTAATTATTGGAGTTTGGCGCCAACTAATTAATTGGCACATTACATTTTTTGTAAATTCAGTTTGTCACATGTGGGGTAGTCAGCCTTATTCTCTTAAACATTCTGCCAAGGATAATTTTATCGTTGCGTTGCTCGCTGTTGGTGAAGGATATCACAATTTTCACCATACTTTTGAAGGAGATTATCGCAATGGTGTGAAGTGGTATAATTGGGATCCTACAAAATGGGCGATAAGAAGTTTATCATTGGCTGGTCAAACTTATAAGTTAAGACGAACTTCAAAAGAAGCTATTTTACGCTCTCGATTGCAAGCCGATCAAGAACGCCTGAGTGTAAGAGGTGTTAATACGGAGGCTTTAACGCGAGTTCAAACACAAATTGAGGGTGTAATGAGTAAAATCAACGAGTTAAAAAAAGATTATGACTTGCTAAAAACGGAATATAGAAAAAAAGCAGCGGATTGGGAACAAACACGTAAAGAGAAAATTCTACATTTAAAAGCTGAATTGGAACTGGCAAAAATTGAGCTTCGCAACCGTTTAAATCAATGGAGTCGCTACGTAGACATTATGAGCGCAGCTCCCACGTATACTTAATAACTCTTTGTTGACCTATAAGTATTCATTATAAGTTAAACTGAAAAGATTTCTTAAAAAAGATCCCTACTTGCTGTCTGTATGAATTGTGGGCACTATGCCTTCTTCAAGTCTGTAGGAGAAGGGTATGGTCTATAAGAGTCTTTTGGTGCTTGTGTGTTTATTTTTTACAAACTTCACTTATGCGGATAATTATTCAGATTCAAGAGGCGGACAGGGGGAAAAACCTGAGGAGCCAAAAAAAGAAGAGTCCATCATTGCTAAAATCAATAGAGAAAAATTAATAATAAATGAAAAAGCAAAAAGGACATCCCTCCAAATTTTTAATGAACAATACGACCCTTTTGAGGGAGGGGCGAGAATATCGGGCTCCCATGGTACAGGCTTTATTGTAGAAAAAACTGAAGATGGACATTTAATTATTTTTACCAACAAACATGTTGTTCAAATTGATAGGTTAATACAAGTACCCAGCTCTTCAGGTTTCAAAACAGAACGGGCACCTGACTTTATATTTCGTAGATTAACAGTGGGTAAAAAGTATGGAAAACACAATACGACTCAAAAGGCTGCTGCAGAAGTATTGTTTATTAGTCCTATATATGACTTTGCGGTGATTAAAGTAAAAGAGTCTGATTTAGGAGAAGGAGCAGATGAATTTTTTCAAGTCGCTGAGCTTGTTAAAACGGCTGAAGAATTCTCACAAATTGCATTAGTTAGTCGTGCGGTTCTTGTTTATGGTTATCCCCACGATACCAAAGAAGTGGGTACTCAAGGTGGGATTTCAGCATTAGAGCAAAATGTTGAAGGTATGAACTCAGTAATTCAAACAGATGCTCCAATTAATGGTGGGAATTCAGGAGGGCAGCTGATAGATATGGAATCAGGAAAAACTATTGGTGTAAATACTTGGGGGCAACATAATGCAGATGGAATGGGTTTTGCTCAACCTATTCATTTAGTTTGGGAAGAGTGGCAAAGATATTTAAACAATAATCAGTATGGTAGTCGCAAAAAACCATTTACAACGGTAATGCCAGATGACCGTCAGTTATTAGAAGAAACCGGAATTTTTGATTTAGTAGATACTTATATTCCAGGTTTTAGCCAACGACATGAAGAAATTTTAATGGTCCAGCACACAGAAAAAAGTTCTCCCTTTAAAGCTGGTGATTATTTATTGCGAGTGGATGGTAAAGAATTAAATGGTACCACTGAAGCTCTTGATAAATTTATTAATCTAAGTGAAGGAAAATCTGTAAATATAGAGGTTTTACGTTCTGAGCAGTTAATATTATTAAAAGTTCCCATTTATAATATAGAAGTCAAAACGGAGCATTTCCCTGAATACTTAGCATTTGCTGGATTTGTAGTGAGGGACTTAAACTACTCTGAAAAGGAAATTTTAGGATTTACAGAAGGAGTGGTTGTTGGTGGTTCTTATCATGATCCTATGTCTCCTGTAGATGAAGGTTTTTATGGAGCTGTGATTTCTGAAATACAAGGTCCTGCTGGAGCTCAAAAAGTGAGAAACTTAAACAGCTTGAGAAAGTATTTAACTCAAGTTCCATTACTGTCATTTTTGCAGTTGCGTTCTTTTATGCCAACTAATCATGCAATTTCTACTTACGATTCTGAAGGAATGATTTTTAAAACAAATTTACTGTCGAATGTTGTTACGTCTAGGTTTTCAGGGTTTATTAGTAGTCAGGAAATACCTTTAGAAGAATTCAGAAAAAACTTTGATTACTCGGGCTTAAATATTTCAAGATCCAATTTAGGGCAGGTCATACAGAATCATTGTTCAGCGGCATTGTCTGAGATTTTAGATATACAGGATGGTGAAAGTTAATTAATAATAATTCATGCGTGTTATTTGCATGGTTCCCTCATGGACGGAAACTTTATTAGAAGCCGGTGTAGAAGTTGTCGGTCGCACGGGTTTTTGTAACGAGCCCAAATATAAAGTTTCGACAATACCTGTGGTTGGTGGCACAAAAAATATAAATTGGAATAAACTAAAACAATTAAAAGCCGACTTGCTTATACTAGACAAAGAAGAAAACCCTAAAGATATGGCGGCCAATTCACCCATTCCCTTTGTGGCCACCCATATAGAGTCTATTCAAGACATGCCTTCAAATTTAGAGTTATTGGCAATTAAAACAAAGAATCAAAATTTAAATATATATGCTGAGGAGTGGAGGCGGGTTATCTCACAACTTCAAAGTTTAGAAGAACCCTACACTTGGGAAAGTTTTCCCGGCGTTCTAAAATGGTGGAGGAAACCAACACAGAAAATAGACCAAGTTTTGTATCTAATTTGGAAAAATCCTTGGATGGCCGTCAGCAAAGATACTTTTATAGGTTCTGTTTTAACTTCTCTAGGATTAAAAAAGTTATTAGTTGGATTTTCTGAAAAGTACCCCAAAATTGAGCTTTCCGATTACTCTCCCAAAAACACTTTGCTTTTATTTTCCTCTGAGCCCTATGATTTTGCTAAAGAAATGGAGCCGCTTATAAAAATGGACTACCCCTGTGCTTTAGTTGATGGGGCTTCATTTAGCTGGTTTGGACTGCGTTCACTGCGTTTTTTACAGGAAGTTGCCATGCGCAAAAAGGCTTGATTTAACCTCAAGAGCCAACTATCTTTCAAACACTTAAAAGTAATATGTCTGCCCGTGGCGCAGCCCGGTAGCGCGCAACCTTGGGGTGGTTGAGGTCGCAAGTTCAAATCTTGTCGGGCAGACCAGTTTATTACGGTAGTTTTTCAAGAATCCCCGGAATCTCATTAAAGTTAAGTTGTTAAAATCATTATCACTATCTAGTCAGTTTTTTTTAATATCAGTCTACATCAGTAGACATCAGTGCAGGTTCCTACTTTTCTCCTACAAGTTTGCCTCTCTCGAACTTAATTTTAAGTAAAGTTCAAAGAGCTGAAATGCTTACGAACTTCGCTGAATCTTAAGTCAAGATTCAAAAAGTAAATTCTAAATCTAACGCTTCGAGAGGCGGAGAAAAAACTCGACGTCAGTGCCGGCTTTAAAACACTTTCGTGTTCGTGCAGGATTTAAACAGGTGCAAGCCGCCGCCTTTTTAAATGTGAGTCCCGCCTATTTATCTGGTGTAGAGTCGGGCGCGGAAGCCCTTTCTGAGGAAAAGCTTAAATCTCTTCTTTCTTATTACAGTATTACGGAAAAGCATTTTCAAAAATCAATAGGAGCTACTCAAGTTGCCGAGAGAGTTTCAGCCAAATTTAAACTGGAGCTGCTTTTGAAAAGCATGAGTGGGCCATTCGTTAAAAAAACGGACGGCCTTTTTTTGAATTCACATTTGCGATCCTTTTGGGACAGCAACTAGCGAAATTACAGGCTATGTGATCACATGCAAACCGACCGCTCGACCGTGAGAAAACGAGGGGTTTTGAGAAATCCACAGTAAAGAGCTTCATTTACTTCGATATTTGGGCACTCAAACGACAGGTATTATCCTTACATTGGTATAGTTTACCAGTATCCCTCGTCATCTTCCACCTTCCTTCAGCTCTCTCAATTAATACCTCTCCATCCTCTATGTCTTTTGTCATTACAATGTCATAGTTTATATTTTTTCTAAGTTGGATTTTTTTATTTACAAATTTTCGTTTAGAAAAAAATATCGGCAATTCATTTCCCTTTCCATCATTAACAGGTACAGAAAAAACCTGTTTATATTTACAACTCTTGGTTGAAAGTTCTTGAATTCGTATCAAATAACCTGAGCCAGTTGGGCCTTGAGGGTGATCGATATGTAAAATAGTTTTCTTGTCTGGACTAACTAGTGACTCTCTTCCAATTATCGATATTCTACCTGAGTCACGGTGGACCAGCTCTCTCCAGTCCCATTCTCCTCCATTAGTGTATCTACTAATCATCAAAAACATACAGTCATTGATTTTAATTTCTCCACAAAACTTTGAACCTTCTGTGTCTGACCCAATCTCATACTTGTAAACAATCTTGTCAAATTTCGAAGATGTAATTTCAAGAGTCTTGTTTGTTTGATCAATGACCACTTTCTCCGGTCCAATATGTTTATTAGCTTTACTGCCAAAAATCTCACATCGAGGTTCAAATGCTAAAGTTAATCGCGGCCCCAATAAAATCAATGTTGATATTATAATGCTTGTAACTGAGAACATGGCTTTACATGGGGCGAAAATGAAACTGCATATGACACAGAGAGAATGAAGGATTTGAAGCATATAAAAATTTTATCCCACAGATTCTAGGCTGTCTACCAACCCAATCAAATTAAGCCGCTCGCGCCAGATTGAAAATGAGCTTTTTGGGAGGCCGATTTTTGTCGATTTGGGCCAAAATACGCTAGGATTATACCAGAACCAATATTTTGGCTTTGAGGTGCCCTCATGCTGATGTGGTCAGGAAGGCCTCAAATTAACCTTTGCTGCACACCCCGGTCCAACCCTATGTCTTTCCGTCCGCCTCTTCCTCAAATATCTGTAATTTTGACTTCAGGCCCTTTAGGACGCTGCTTGCCGTTTGGGATTGGGATAGTGTACAGCAGATGCCTCAACTAACGAGAGCTAACTTTTTCCACAAGAGAATGATTTAGCTTTGGGTTTTGTTTTCTATGATGTAGTTATTTTAGGACTACTAATAAAAAGAGATTTTTATTGGCTTTTCATGTAAAAGTTTTGATAAATGGCTTGGAGGTATTTCTTGAGAAGTTGGAGTATAGATATGAGGACAACCATTTTTTTATTGGCCTTACTCTTTTCGCAGAATTATGTTTTAGCTCACTCCGCACCTTATTCTCAAGTTAAAGTGAACCTTAACTGGTTAGAACAATTGCGAGATAGTACAGACGTAGATATACAAGCCCTATCCGAAATCAGATCAGATATAATCTTATTGGAACATAAACAGATTGATAGAGGGTTGATACTAGATAAACTTAAAAATATACGCAATGGGGTTCAAACTAAAATGGATTCCATGATCAAAATAATTATTGACAATGAAATTGGTCAAGACTGTTATGGCTCTATCAATACAGGGACTTATATTGAAAACAGAGATTACCTTGTAAGAGCGCGAAGTAAGATATTTAATCTTACTGATCTAATCACAGATTTTGCAAACAAAATAGATGATGGTAGTACCACCGATATCAATCGTCATGAAATTGGTATAAAAATCATGGATTTAAAACTTGTTTTTAATGATTTCATTTTACGAGTTGTTGAATGGGTCGAAATTACAAATGAGCAATGCAATAAGATGTAAGTGATTAAATAAAATATATTTAGTCTTTGATAATGGCATGACACCTCTAATTCTTGGCTATTGTCTCAGGAACTCAAAGGTTGGGTAATTTCTTGTTGAAATTATTGTCGACCTTTAACCTCTCGTTTTCATGTCACAAGAGACACAGTTTTCTTGTGGCTTTTATAATTCAACTAAGGCGAAATTTGGTTAGTAAACCCCAACTTAAAGGAAAAACGGTCACTTTCTTGTAGGTTTCAACTTTTGTGACCGCGGACAGCTAAAATAAAATTTATTAGACCACCTTCTTATTTTTGAGTTCCTCACGAATGACTTTTCTTAGAGTTTCAACATCTGTTAAGGTGCCTGACATGGCTTGTTTTAGCAAAGAGTTCATAAAAGTTTGATAAGGAAGTCCTCTTTTCTCCGCTTCAGACTTAAGCCAAAAAACAACGTCTGAATCGAGTCGGCTCGTTACTGAGATCTTAACGTCTTTATCTTTAAAGCGGTTGCCAACTTTCTTTGCTTTTTTAAAATTAAATTCTTTCTTCTTCATATGTTTTCCTCTCAAAATTTGTAGCTGTTCTTGCGGAAACTATTCTTATTTCGTCGTCCGACTGTTCCACCGTCACCACATAAAGTATTCGCCCCTCCAAAGAGTGACCCAAATATTCCATACGCTCTCCATCCTCATGGTCATTGAGGTGCCATGAGCGATAGGGGATTAACAATGACCGTTTGTGCTTCCTCAAACCAAACCTTGAGTTTTTTAAAGTTAGGTGCATTTTTCTTTTCGTCCCAGGTGATAATCATATTTTATCCTTACTCTTAAATTTATAGCATAAATGTATGTACGTTGTCAATGTGCATACATTTGCTCAGCCTCACTGGCATGGCGACTCAACTCGATTTACCTTTTCAAAAATTTGAAATCCTAAGTATTTGAAATCATTGAGGGCATTCAAAAATTTGAAAAAACAGGGGTTTTTTCTGTTTTTCTCGTTCTTTTCAAAAGTCAAAAATAAAAAACAAAATCAATTACTTAAAGCGATGGCATGTCCTTGTGCCAAATCGGTATAGAGTTCGCTCTAGATAAAGGTATCAGGTGATTTTTTTGCTTGAAATCTTAATCAGGAGGAAACTTATGATTCGAAAATATCTTTGATTTCGTTGTAAGCCCAAAGATCTGAAGGCCCCAACCCTATTGCCTCAATTTCACTTAAGTTGGTTACTCAAGAGGCAAGAGCTTGGTGAAAATTGGTGTTCTAGGGGTGAAGAACAAACTTCAAAAAGAAATTGTGAAAATCAAAAATAAAATAAATGAAAACTGGGAGTCGAGCAAGGATGAAAAAATCAATTGAGTATAAAAAGATAAATCCTGCTAGGGATTTTTTAATTTTGAAATACTTGTGGTACTGGAAACTGGCGAGTACCAACACAATTTATCTTAAGTTTTTTCAAGAAAGTTCAATGAAAGCCACATATAACCGACTGAATTCTCTAGAAAGGCACGGTTATATAAAGGTGGTGAGTTTGGGGCACTTTGGTGTTTGGTCGTTGTCAAAAAATGGATTTGGAATGATCAAGGATCAATTGCCCAATCTGGCAGATGTGGGCTTTATAAGTGAATGTCCTAAACATGATTTCGTTTGTTCATTGGTTCACCAAGTGACCTGCCCCCATTAGTGAGTCCATTTTCTAAGAGACATTTTCGATATAATCAAGCTGTTTAGTTTCAGGAGCTGGTGGTTTGTAATTTAGTGAACTATGAGGTCTTACGGTATTGTAATGTACCCTCCATTCTTCTATTAAAACCTTAGCTTCTTTTATTGTGTAAAATATCTCTCTTGCCAACAACTCATCTCTTAACTTTCCATTAAAACTTTCTATATATCCGTTCTCCCAAGGACTACCTGGCTCTATATAAAGTGTATCTACATTAAACTTCTTTAACCAAGACCTTAAATACTTTGCTATAAACTCAGGGCCATTATCAGATCTAATATATTTTGGTATTCCTCTTGTTCTAAATAGATCACATAGCACTTCTACAATGTCTTTTGAGTTTAACTTTCTTTTTACCTTTACACACAAACTTTCTCTCGTAAATTCATCTATAATTGTTAGCATCCTAAACTTTCTGCCATCATGAGTTTGATCTTGAACAAAATCATAACTCCATACATGATTTTTATACTCTGGCCTTTTTCTTATGCAACTGCCATCATTTAACCAAAGCCTACTTCTCTTAGGCTGCTTACTCGGAACCTTTAAACCCTCTTCTCTCCAAATACGGTAAACTTTCTTATGATTTATCTTTATACCTTCGTTCACCATCATAGCCCACACTCTTCTGTAACCATATCTTCCGTATTCTTTTGCTAAAGCTATAACTCTTGCCTTAATTAATTCTTCAGTCTTATTTGTTGGCTTTATTCTTCGATGTGTACTTCTGACTTGGTTTAACAAACTACAAGCCCGACGCTCTGACAAATGATGCTCTTCTCTGATTTTATCTACTACAAACTTCTTTCGCGTCGGGCCTAGTACTTTCCCGAAGCGACATCTTTTAAAATTGATATATCTAAGGCTTGATCAGCTACTAATCTTTTTAATCTTACATTTTCTTTTTCTAAATCTTTAAGTTTTTTAGCTTGCTCAACACGCATACCACCGTATTCTTTTCGCCAGCGATAAAAACTCTTCGTACTTATTCCATGGCTTCTACAAATTTCAATGGCTGTTTTCCCTTGAGCCATCTCTACTTCAGCATCTCGAAGTATTCTAATTATTTGTTCTGGCTTTAATTTTTTCCCTGCAGGCATATTTACCTCCCATATGCGTAATTAACCAGCTAACTTAGGGAAGTCAAAGCTGGTAGCGTTTATGGGGGGCAGGTCATTGCCCTTGGTCTCTCATGTTTAGATTATTTACTAGTTCTGTTGATAGTTTTTTACGTTTATATCCATAGTGAAGGGGTTTGCCTGGGTGTTGTTTCGTCGGCGCGGTACCCAGTACAGCTTTCTCCTCGTGCCTACAGGCAAACTCTATTGATTTGGGTATAACTCGCCCCAGGACAGGTAGGGTTTTAGATTTGAATATGTTTGTGCTGGCTGTATGCTTTTTTATTTTTAAATTATTTTTTGTGTTTGCTTTATTTTTATCGCATTTAATTTTAGATTCTTCAATTTTTTTTGCAGTTTTAATTGATAGGTTAGATTCAGAACAGTTATCGTTTATATCGATTTTATTTTCTGTATCAGCATGATTGTTAGAATTTTTTGTTTCTGCAATTTTATTCATTTTTCTCTTCGCTCTTTCCACGGGGTCGTGTTTGCAAATAAACTCTTTAGCTAGTACGCCCAAAGCTTCTTCAAGGCAGATGTGTTTTTTATGTTTCTGTGCGAGTAGGTCTTTGACTCGCTCCAGTTGTTTAAAGATTTCTTCGCTGACGGGTAGTTGAAGCTCCAGTGTGTGGTCATTTATAAATCTAGCGCTTTCTTTTTTTAGAGCTCGTGGAGAGACCTTTGCCACAGCTTTTTCCAATTCTCTTTTGGTGGAGGTTTTAGCGAGTTGAATCCATTTTATTTGGTTATCTTCTCTGATGACTCCGGAAACAGCTCTGGCTTTTGAGATGGTGATTTCTTTTTTATCGATGGCTTTTTGTAGTTCGGGACACTCTCTGGATTTTCTAGCTACGGTGATGTAGTTGTAGGCTTGTGACTCGCTTAGGCCCAACGATAGAGCGTATTGAAACAAACTGTTTTTGCCTAAATATCTGTAGATTTTAAATTTGTCGGCCTCTTGAAGGGCGTAGATTAATTGCGACTCACAAGATTTTAAATCATTCACAGCGGACTCACATTTTTGATGAATGTGTCGGAAATCTTTTGGTTCTAGAACTTTTCTAGATTGAGATAAGTAGTCATACATAAAGTGCCTCCTTGTAAACTCAGAATGAGTATATATGCATTTTAAAAATCGAAAAAATTGTCATTAAAAGGGTTGTGACTAAACATAAAATTGCAAGGGCGGTGGGAGCTCAAAGAAACAATTAGGCTTTGATAGAGGCTAGATTCATGGCTTTAAATGGTAACGTAGGTGTGGGTTTGCTTTTTATTTTTTGATAAAGAAAATGAGAAAAAAAGGTGTCAAGAATTGTTTTTGATAGGTGTAGTTTTTTTTAAAAATTATTTTTGTAATCTGTAATTGAAGTAGAAATAGCCATTTACATTATCAATCAAAATTAGATAATCAGTAAAAACTAATCCATTGCTCTGTAGATAACACAATAAATAAGTATAATTAATTTAACGAGCTAACAGCTACAAATCCAATTTTTGTGGCTAGATATTTTCAAGGAAAAAATTAAAGAAAGTCGTTTATTTTTTTATTATAAGTAAATTTGTTTATTGATATACTTAATAATAGTAATAACTCTAAACTTATTTACGGGTCTGACTTGTCCTGGGGCGAGTCCATTTAATATAATATTTATTAAAAAATATAATCAATTTGTAGTCACTCTTCAATGCTACTTCTGTCATAGTTAACTACATTGTATTCGAATCTTGAAAGAGTGAACACTTAGGTTTGTAATTTGAAAGAAAGATCTAAAAAAATTATTGTGTACCTGGAGAATGTATTTTAGTTCTCATTTGGCCAGATTGCGATAATTGCCTAAATCTCAATTGCCTAAATCTCTGTTTAACTGTCAAATATTTAGACATTTTTTGTAAGGAATTGTTTGTTTGATTTTCTAATCAATTTTATTCATTCAAGACGGGCACTTGGATTGCATCATAATATTGTATGAGAATCGATAAAAATAGCTTAGGTGCAAAGGTATTAAAAATAACTAAAATGAAGTCCGACGATCGCTTTGTACCTAGAACTTATGATCCAAATTTTAAAAATTATGCAGAATTAATAATGGTTGGAGATATTAAATCTGCTGGTGAGATCTTATCTATACTGTTCAAAGTAAACAAAAAAAGAGCTCATCAATGTGCCCTATTTAATGCTGATTTTTATGTAAAAGAGCCTAGTGCCATGCAATTGCTAATGCAAACACGATACATGATAAAAGAAAACAATTTAGCCTCTGCAAAAATAGCATTGGCAAAATGCTTTGGTCTCGACACTTTTGAATCGACATATGTAATACGTAATCTAAAAGTCTAGTTAATTTTACTATAAATTCCTTATTTGTCTTACAGAAAAGCACATGCTAGAATTTCCAATATTGATATATAGGGGGGGAAATAATGCCTTTTTTTGAGTGGAGCGACGAGCTGGATACAAATGTGGATTCAATGAATAAAGAACATCAAACTCTAATCAATTTAATGAATAAGTTATATGATTTAAATTCGTCCGATGCTCCAAAAGATGAAATTAAAAAAGCTTTTGATGAGTTTGCCAGTTTCACAATTAAACACTTCAAGGATGAAGAAGAATATATGGCATCTATTAATTATGAAAAATTAGAGGTTCACAAAAAAATACACGAAGACCTTTTAAAAAAAGTGACCGAATTTAAGACGAATTTTGAGCAAAGTCAGAATAAACTGGAAAACTCGTTTTTTTCTTTTTTAAGCGTCTGGTTAAACTCACACATTCGCGGTATTGATAAACAATACGGTGCATTTTAAACTAAATAATTAAAATAAGTTGCCGATAAGACGTTGATATGGATTTGTATCAACGTTTACCAGATAAAAATATAATCAAAATCGTTAATGATTTGTTCTATGATAAAGTTTATGAGCATCCCTGGCTTTCTTTGTTCTTTGAAGGCATAGAAAAAGAATTTATTTCCGATCAACAAACTGCTTTTATTATTGGAGCTATTGGTGGCCCCGATCATTATCAAGGCCGCCTTCCATCAAATGCCCATCCACATATGATGATCACTAACGAACTTTTTGACTTGAGGAAGTCATTATTGATTATGGCTTTAGAAGAGGCCCAAGCTCCATTGGAATTAAAGGAAACTTGGCTTAAAATTGATGAGGCCTTTAGAAGAACGATAGTAAAGAACTCCATAAATGAATGTGAAAAACGCTACAACACCGATAAAATTTTAGACTTTCAAAAACCAATTGATTATAAAAAAACGGCCTAATACCTCAATCTACTCCTGTTAATTGCGGATACATCTTGTTGTTACGCTCTCTAGATACACAACCACAATGTCAGGGAGCATTTTCAATTTCTTAAATTTTCTTAAAATTGAAAAGTAAGCTCAATCATTCCTAAAAAATAAGAATATTTTTTCTATTTTTGAAATATTATAGGAAAAAAATTCTTGGCAAATAATACATCTCACGCGCTGCATCCAGTGTAAATACGTCAACACTAAAGCTTATCATTAACATTAATTGATGTTTTAGTAGCTGAAATTACATAGTTTTTTAACACATGTTAAATAGGTCCCATTTTGGAACGGTAATTGCCTATACAAAATTAACATTTTTTTTGGGGAACAACACAAGGGGAGGGGAAAGTGTTATTAGTTCACTATAAATCCATACTATTTTATTGCTTAGCTTTATTGATGTTGCCTAATGCGCAGGCAGAGGAAGCAAAGCTGACTAAAGAAACTTCATATGAGATTAATGCATTTGAAGGTACAACAAAAACAATCATTCGAGATGATACTTCTAAACAAAGTTTAATCGAAAGCTATTTGTTTACTAAGGTGGCAAAAGCTCTAGAAAAAACATCACAGGTTAAGAGCGTAGTCTTTGTACCTGGAGCTGAAAAGTCAGAAGATTACTCATGGGCTAGCTATACTAGCAAAGTTAGAGAGTCATATGCCTACGTTAATATAGATTTAAACACTCAAGTTTCACTTCTATTCAAAGTTAAAGAAGAATTGCGCAAATGCAAAACGGAAGTAAAATCAGAGACCACTACAAGTAGTGAAGTTGCTGATGATGACTTTGAAGATTGGGGCACAGATAGTAGTGCATGTGATATTCATTCATTAAAAAGTGAAGTTGTTGTTGAAGGACCAATTGCCGTTTACGGAACTTTTGCTAGCAGTGTAGATGTAAATAATTTATTAAAAGATCGTCAAAAATTAAAGATATCTATAGAAACTAATTTTTCAAAAGAATTACAAATGCAGTCTACTTTTGAAATATTAAGTTCTTCCTTTGAAGAAAACTTACTTAAAATGTTTGAAGCTTTTCAATTTAAACCAATGATTGGAGATAACTTTACACGACGTAAGCTTTTAGTTGGGATAGCCAGAGCAATGAGAAATATTAACGAAAGGGTGTTAGAGTTATGAAAAAGTATATAGCATTAAGTTTTTTATTAGCCGCGTGTTCCTACAACCCGTTAAGTAAGAATCCTGTTGCAAAAAAAGATTTGTTGGAAAAAAAGGTACAAAAACAACAACAAATAGAAAATGAATTTTTATTTTCAGGCGATAAAAAAGTAGTAGAATCCTATTTTAAAGGTCAAAATATAGGCTTTCAAATTTTACCAGTGAGAGAGTCTGAGTCAATTTATCAGGTAAAATATAGTGCTGATTTGAAATTTTCAGATATATCTAGTGATTTATCTGGTCAATTGGATGCCATAGAGCCCAATTATATTTATGACAAAAATTTTGAAACCAATATTAGAAAATGGCCAAAAGATAAATACTTTTTTCAGCAGTGGTATTTAAATAATGTCGGTCAGAATGCACCCTTTGGTCTACCAGGAAAAAGAGGCGCAGATTTAGATGTAATGAAGTTAATTAATGATGGAGTGAGGGGTTCAAGTAAAGTTAAAGTGGCAATTATTGATACAGGAATTGATTACACTCACCCTGATTTGAAAGATAACATGTGGTTGAATGAGAAAGAAGTAAATGGAAAAGACGGTGTAGATGATGACCAAAATGGCTATACTGATGATAAATATGGATTTGATTTCTATTCTCAAGATACTACAAAGCTGTGGTATGGAAAACCTGGCGATGCAGACCCTCGTGATGAAAATGGACACGGAACACACTGTGCTGGTGTAGTCGGTGCAAAAGGGGATAATGATGTAGGTATAGTAGGGTTAAACCAAAATATACAATTATTAGCAGTGAAAATTTTCGGAGCCGATGGAGGTGCATCCAGTGCAGATATTCAAAGGGCCATTTACTATGCCGCCGACCGTGAAGTAGATATCATGTCAAATTCATGGGGAGGAACAACTCCTTCTGAGCTTACACGAAAAGCAATTGAATACGCGGGTAAAAAAGGCATATTATTTGTAGCTGCCGCTGGAAACAGTAGTGTAAATAATGACGTCGAACCACACTTTCCGTCGTCTTATAAAACTAGAATAGATACTACAAAAAGAGTTTCAAATATCATTTCAGTTGGCGCAAGTGATAATCAAGATAACCCTGCCGGTTTTTCTAATTATGGTTATGAGACTGTTGATGTATTTGCTCCAGGCGTTCTTATTATGAGTACTTATCCAACCGATTTAATTAAAGGTGGTAAACCTCCTTATGTAGTTATGTCGGGAACATCAATGGCAACACCTCTTGTAACAGGGGTAGCAGCATTAATGATTGCAACCAATCCGCAATTAAAGGGAAATCCTGAGAAAATTAGACAAATCCTAATAGATACTTCGGATTCTTCTCCAGCATTAGTTGGTAAGTCAATTTCAAATGGACGAGTTAATGCCTATAAAGCAGTTAATTTTCTTCAAGATAAAAGTTTGAAACTTACCAATTGGAAAACAGATGCATATAAAATCGATGCAAGAGGATTTAATCAGGAGTTAGTTGATGTTCGTCATAAAATCAAAGTTGATGGTGCTAAAGCTATAAGTGCACATTTCGATTTTGTACAAATAATGGAACCTTTCGATAGCATCTATTTTTATGATAAAGATATGAGATTCATATCATCTCTTGAGAAACATGAAACCGTAGATGTGTGGAGTCCAATAGTTCCAGGCGATACAATTTATGTTCGCTTTGTGAATTCAAAGCTAAAAACTGTTAAAATGATGGTTAACGTTCAAGCGAATACTGTTAAAGAATGTGATCGTGAAGGTGGTGTGATGGAGTATCAAAACGGAATAGGAACATGTTCCATGGATTCAAAAGATAGCTCAGGTGATGGTTCTGAAGTCTTCAATAGTTTTTACTCTGAAGGTTTCACCATAGACAAAGTGAAGTATGCACTTTAAGAGAGGGGAAAATATGAAAGTAAAGAATTTAGTTTTATTGGGAATAGTTAGCTACTTAACCATGGCATGTACGCAGACAATTATTGTTTATAAACCTTCCAAACAAATTGATCCACTTCCGAAGGTTGAAAGCGAAGAAGACAAAGATGCAAAATCAAAAGGCTTAGATCCTATGAATGAAGATCAATGGGCTTTACATAAAGTAGGTATTTCCAAAGATGTTTTAAATAAAGATGAAAACCTAAAAGGAAATTACAACGTAAAAGTTGCTATTCTTTCCACGGGAATTGATTACAATCACAAAGACCTAATTGGGCAGGTTCATGTTAACAAAAGTGAAATAACACAAGAGGGTTTAGCCGACGAAAAAGGATACAATCAAAAGGATGATGATAAAAATGGTCTTGTTGATGATATTGTTGGTGTAGATGTTGTTGATAATGATGGACTAGCTTACGATCGTCATGGAGCGGGTACCGCTGTAGCAGGAATAATTGCTGCAAAGACAAATAATGCTACAGGTATTTCAGGTATTATGAAGGAAGTTACGCTTTATCCAGTTCGTTATATCAATGATAATGGCCAAACTAATTTAGCAAACTTATTAAACGCATTAGATGTTGTGCTAAAAGTAAAACCGGATGTTGTATTCGTTCAGCAATTGCAGTTTCAGTTGGGTGGTCGCGATAAAGACCCGGCTCTAATCGAAGCTGAAATATCTTTAATGAAGAAAAAACTTGATAAAATTAAAGAACTTAAAATTCCTGTAATTGTTGGCGCTGGCGAAGATATTGAATCCTTTGGTACAAGCCGTTTAGATCAAGTTATTCGCAGCTATGATAATGTAGTTGTTGTCACGTCTACCAATGAAAGTGACAACCTCTCATTTTTGGCAAAATACAGCTTTACAGCCGTTCATACTTCAGCACCAGGTGAAAACGTACTAACAACACAACCATTGAATCAATATGGAAAGGTAAGTGGAACAGCATTTGCTGCAGCTCACGTAACTGCTGCAGTGGCTTTGGCAAAAGCAAAGTATGCTGAAAAATTAAGTATGCAAGATTTAGTGGCTACCTTAATATCAGAAAAAGGTGGTGATTACATTCAAAGTTTAGATAGGTACTCAAGAGGGGGCAATCGTTTAAATGTTGTTAAGTTTTTAACTGCATTGGCAAAATAAAAGAGAGCTTCCGACGAGGAGGGGGTAGAGGGTTAGCTTTGGCTAGCCCTCTTTTTTAAGGCCGTTATACTTTTTCTGTTTTATTTACTTAAACCTTTTACATCAATGTTATATTTTTTTATTTTCCTCAATAAAGTGTTTTTAGGTATATTTGCATGAGCAACAGTTTTATTAATTTTTCCATTGTTTGCTTTCAATGCATTGATAATAAAATCTCTTTCGGTAGCTTCCTTAAATTGTTCAAAATCCATTGGCCCGCTATAATCACTCGGCATAGGAATATTAACATTATTTAAAGCATCATTAGTTATGTTTTCAGGAATATCCGAAACTTTTAATAAGTTAGAATTGTGAACAACAAGCGTTCTTTCTACAAAATTTTCTAGTTCTCGAATGTTACCAGGCCACTTGTATTGCTTAAGAATTTTTAAAGCATCTGCTTCCACTTTAAAGGCTTCAGTATGATGTTTTTTGCTGTATTTTTTTATAAAAATTTGGATGAGTTCCTCTAAGTCTTCAATTCTCTCTCTAAGTGGTGGTAGAAATATAGGCATAACATTTAGGCGATAAAAGAGATCTTCTCTAAAGGTGTTTTCCTCTATCATTTTTTCTAAATTTTGATTGGTAGCTGCAATGATTCTTGCATTGGTTTTAACCTCTCGGGTGCTGCCGACGGGCATAAAAACTCTTTCTTGAAGAACTCTTAACAATTTAGCTTGCATATCTGGTTTCATCTCTGCAATCTCATCTAAAAAGATGGTTCCTTTATTGCCTAATTGAAATTTCCCAATTTTTCTTTCAAAAGCTCCTGTAAAAGCACCTTTTTCGTGTCCAAAAAGTTCACTTTCCATCAAATCTTCAGGTATTGCCGCACAATTAATGGCAATAAACTCACCATGCTTTCGGGGTGAGTTATAGTGTATTGCTTTAGCGACAAGCTCTTTGCCTGTTCCATTTTCTCCACGAATAAGCACTGTTGTATCGACATGACTTAGTTTGCGAATGAGATCAAAAACTTCAGACATTTTTTGGGAATGTCCAACCAACTTCGAGTCAATGTCATCATCCATAATTGGTGTTGCCAATACAACTTCATTAACAATATCTCTTGTCTCTAGTGTTTTTTGTAACATTTTAGTTACTTGTGAAGGTTGGACAGGTTTTTCTATATAATCAAAAGCGCCCCGTTTTATAGCTTCTACAGCATCATCTAAATTTCCATGTGCTGTCATTATTACTACGAATATTTTGGGATCATGATCTTTGATTATTTTAAGAGCCTCTAAACCGTTCAGCTCAGGCATGCGAACATCCATCAATACCAAGTCAAAGTTTTGGCCTTGAATCATGGACACAGCCATTTTACCATTTGCAGCTTCATAAATCGAAAAATTATATTCAGGTAATGTGCTTTTTATAACGCTAGCCAAAGATTTTCTTAATTCATCTTCGTCATCAACTATTAAAACATTAATTTGATCGTTCATAATTCATCCTCTAAATTGGTAAACTAAATGAAACTTTTGTACCTTTACCTAGTTCACTTTTAAAAACAAGTTTGCCACCATGAAGCTCTATAAAGTATTTAGCTAAATACAATCCTAGTCCAGAGCCTTTTGTTTTATCAATGTGGTCTTTTCCTCTATAAAACTTTTCAAAAACTTTTTCAATTTCAACATTATCAATTCCAGGGCCTTGATCTTGTACAGCAATGTAGACACCATCTGCTTCTTCATTACTGGTAATTTTTATTGTACTGCCAGGGGGCGAATATTTACTGGCATTTTCCATAAGATTTATAATAACTTCACGGACTAATTGTCCATCGATCTCTACTAAAAAAAGTGGTTCTAGGTCAAGTTCTACTTTTTGTCCCTTGGCAAAAAACAAAGTTTCTAATTTATCATAGGCATCTTTAATAATTTCATTAATATCAAAACTATCTTTTCTAATCTTGAAATCTTTAGACTCTACACGAGATATTTGTAATATGCTTTGAATATATCTATGAAGCTCTTGGCTTTCTTTTCTTAAAAGATGAAGATCGTTCATTAGAGGATTATTTGGGTTGTCAGTAATGAGTCTATCACAAATAGCTTGAATTTTAGCAATTGGTGTTTTTAAGTCATGACTAAATAGGCTAATGAAGTTATCTTTCATTTGTTCAAGTTTAAATAAATAGACTTTCTCTTGTTCAAGCTTCCAGTTTTGGTAGTCCTTTTCAGAGAGTTGATAACTAAGAAAAATAACAAAAGCTCCAATGGTTTGAGCCATAGGTGATAACAATGGTAACCATAAATAGAATTGGTCAAAGACCCAAAGTGATATTGCAGAATAACTGATACACATCCATGTTAAAAATATAACAGTCATTGAGTGTGGGTATCTTTGAATAATGTAAATGCTTAATAAAAGTAATGCTGTTAATAACAAGAAGTTGCCTAATGTGGGTAGTCTATGTATCCATTGCAAATTAATAAAATTATCAGTTATATTGGCGATGACCTCAGTTCTCGACATAGGACCGAGAGGGGTTTGAAAAATGTGTTGCTCATTTTCAACAGTGCCAATAAGCACAATTTTATCTTTAATTTCATTTTTGCTAACTCTTTTGTTGAGTATATCTTTAAAAGCAATCCTTTTGTAGGTTCCAGATGGTCCTTGAAAATTTATATATTTAGAGTCATAGAGAAGTTCAGGGTTTTTATTCAACATTCTGCTGGCAAGAGCCGCGCTCATGTGGGGGACCTGTAAGTATGGTGAATTGAATCTTCTTGTAACACCATCAGAGTCGGGAGAAATTTTTACGAGCCCAATATTTCTTTGATAACCATTACTAAAGGTGGGAAAGAGTACTCGTCCTTCTTGGTCTTTGCGGGCTGCCCATATTATTTTTTTATCAAAGAATATTTCAGAAAAATTTTTAACAGAAGGTGAGTCTAAAA
>JAGRAE010000239.1 GCA_020435005.1 Bdellovibrionales bacterium | reverse complement strand
CGAAAGCTCTACCGCAAATTTATTAGGGCCATATCTAGTGCTATTATGATGAAGGTTACGGGCTTTAATCGCTGGAACCCATCGCCTGAGGGTTTTCAGTTTTGGGATCGAAGGCCTTTTTCTCGCATAGTGAGCACCTGGGCAGAGTTTATGAACTTAAAACAGTATGTGCAGATCAACCGCTGGGAAGGTTGCGGTATCCGTCGCTCGGTAGCTAGAGACCTCGTTGCAAGGGGGCTTCTTGCTCGCAGTGATGGCAGTGGATGAATCTTAAGTATTGGAAGCGGATGAACCTTAGATTCGTGAGCTCTATATCAATATGAACACTAGATTCGTAAACCTATGATTCGTAAACCTATGATTCGTAAACCTTAGATTCGTAAACCTTAGATTCGTGAACACTAACAACTGCATCTTTTAATTGCGGATATATATTGCGATTACGCCCTCTAAATACCTTGTTTTACTTTGTATAGATCTTCATAAAAAATTCTCAACATCGTTGCTACATCGGCGTGGTACTCAGTACATCTTTCTCCTTGTGCCTACAGGCAAACTCCATCGCTTTGGGTATCACTGCTCCTGTTAATTGAGGATTCCCAATCAACAATTATCGGGAGCAGTGAGAGATCAATATGAATCTTATATTCATAAACTCTAGATCAATATGAATCTTATATTCATAAACTCTAGATCAATGTGAGCCTTAGATTCTTAAACTCTCAAGCAGAATTTTATTTCTTAACGCCCATAAACTTGATTTAGCTTTTGCAAGTCACCTTCACTAAGACCATCCATTGTTGGTGAAATATCCTCTTCTGTTTTTGATTTCATAACGATTTGCCCAGGAGATTTTGCAAAAGCTGTTGGTTGATAAAGCATGACTGAATTGTAGTCAAATTGAGTATGCTTATTCACCATCATAAAAGAATCAGGAACTTGCATAAATTGAAGATGAAAGTCAGGTTGAATTTCATCCCACAAAATCTCTACATATTCATCTCTATCCGTTCGCGATTGTTCATGCACAAAGCCAAGCGCATGCAAGATTTCATGAATTATTTGAGGACCTCTACATTCTTCTCCTAGAAAAATGGGCTGAAACCCACCCACTCGCCCTAAATAAGAATAACAGTGCTCCTCACCTGATCTGAAAACTATTCCATCTTTATCTCCTTGTTTAGGGGCTCTAAAACGAATAGGTGTATTTTCATTAAAGTAATTAATGACATCCTCAATGAGTTGCACATAAGGGTAATCATCGGCAACAAAATAAGGAATAGTAGAAGTTGGCCAGAGTTTTGGATTATTGGGTTTGTACTGCCCCACTTTGATACTGTTTTGTTCTTTCAATTGGCCCAATAAAATATCGCCTTGAGTGACTACCCAGTTATTCATTTTCACTTCAAATAAAACATGACCTGGCTTTACTTTTGGTGGACCAATAGTTGAAGTCGTTTCTACCGGTGTGCTTTTTATTGTTATAGGCTCTGTTTTTTGCTCTTTTAGTTTTACTGCTTGGTGATTTTTTAAGGGTTCACTCTTGATAATATTTTCTTTTTCATTTTGTGTTATAGGAGACAATTCATTTTTAAATGGCTTGTCACCAAGGATCTGTTCGGCTTGATCAAAACGAGATGCTTGATATTTATATAGACCCATAAGAACTGCCGCCATTAATAAAACTCTCATCCATTTAAATTTTTCCAAAAACTAACCCTCAATTAACTTTATAAGCGACAAAGTCACCTTGAAACTGAACAATAACTTCACCTTCATTATTCTTAATTTCAGCAGTTAAATGCAAGCGACCTTTATTTTTCTTTAATAACATCTTATTAAAAGACTCTACATCATTGGTCCCATAACAAGTCGCCACAAAATCTTGTTGAATGGGTTTTTGATACTCTATTTGACATTTATGAATAGAAACTTCTACATTTTGCAAATTCTGAGCATCAAGATAATTGGTAATCCACGCCCAACAACTCAGTGTTAAAACGGTTGCCACACTCCCGCCAAATGCAGTCATTTTGTGATTGCGGTTTTTTTCAAAATCCGCAGCAATAGATACCTCATTTAACTGACACTCTACTACTTTTAATCCCATATGTTGAGTTATGGGAATTTTATTATTTATATTTTCAAGCATCTGTTCTGTTGTCATTTTTCCTACTATAAATAATTTAGGTTCTATTGTCGATACAGGATAAAATTAATTTAGCATACATAATCAGTCATTACTCAAGAGTATTTTGTAGTCACCCTTTTTCAGAATTTTCTTTTCTTTTATAGGATTATCCTGCAAATCAACTACTTTTAAATTAATTAGTTTATCGAGTTGCTTTATATTTATTTTATCTAAATTGTTTCCAGCCAAACCAAGATTGATGAGATTATTTAAATTATCAAAAGTCTTTGGTCCAATCTGATGAATCTTATTGTCATTAACCAGTAAAGTTTGAATTTTAACCAAACCCTCCATTGCACTCCTATTAAGCTCTGTTAATTGATTATCACTTAAATCCACATAAAAAATTTCAGGGCTTTTTGCAAAAAAACCATCCGGCAAGCTGGATATACTATTCTTTTGCAATCTTAGCTCTCTTAAACCTGGACTATTATGTATAAAGTTTGCTGGCAAACTTTTTATTTGATTTGATTGCAGGTTGATATCTTTAAGCTTAGTTAAGGAGGTTAAATCAATGGCTGAAAGTTGATTATTACTGGCATTAATTAATAAAAGTTCATTAAAATCCTTCAGGACTGAAATAGGCATTTGTTTGAGCTCATTATGAGAAATATATAAAAATAAAAGCCCTTTTAAACTCTTAAAGGCCCCCTTTTCAATCTTACTAATTTTGTTATTATTGAGATCCAGATACCTCAAGTCGGTTAGACCTGAAAAATCATTTTTAGTTATATCTAAGACTCCCTTTTCAGCTAATCTTAAAGTCCTTACTTTTTCCAATTCCTCAGGGAGCCACTCTTTACAAGTTTTTCCTATTTCTTTTTGCAGAGCCTCTAGTATTGGCTTTTGGCGGTCACAATTTCCAGGTTTCAGTAATTTTAAATAAATAAAGCCTGCAATAACTACGACTATAGCTATAGCCAGGGCTAAAAATAATTTTGTCACTCCCTTAGTGTTTTTAAAAAAAGTCATGTTTTTACCTCTTGATCAGAACTTTTGTAAATTTTAGCAGATTACAGAATCTTAAATAAGTAATAGTTTTAGCTAATTTAATGAAATTTTATGTGTTTGTGAAGATTTAAGCGATGCAAATAAGCGAAAAACCTGAAAATTGTTCCTGATGTCTAGAATATTTACAGATCTCTAGTGCCAATAAAAAACTATTTAGAAATCCATAGGCTTTATAAAGTAGCTTAAAACTCAATATGAGTATGATCTTTAGACTTTTTATATTTAAATTTAGTTTTTATTTACTCTTAACTTTAGCTTTATTAATTGGTATAAGGCTTGCAGTAATAGGCA
>JAGRAE010000238.1 GCA_020435005.1 Bdellovibrionales bacterium | reverse complement strand
AAAATTATTAATTAATCTATTTATAAACTGGATATAAATTAAAATCAAGAATTATTATTAAGAAATCTTAATATGATACAATATTCTAAGTATCTGAAAACTCTTAGAAATAAATTATATCGTTGAATGAGCAGCAAATTTTTTTAGTTCTTAAAGGGGGATTCCGATAAGACTTTAGATGAGAAATATGATAGAATATTAATGTGGGATAATAGTTTCATATTAAAAAGAGAGCCGCTGATGAAAAATAAAAAAGTACAGCAGCTCCATGAGTTACCATTAGAGCTAAGAGCTTATATCAACCAGCAAATTTCATCTTTAGCGCCATTTTGTTTACCGGACTCAAGAGCTGCGGTTTTAGTATTAAAAGAAATAAACGATGATAATGACAAAGAAGAATTCACTGTGACTATTTCGTTATCGGGTGGTGATACTGAAGTGAAGTCAACGAGTCGAGCGGATAATATCATTGATGCTACAAAGCGAGCCTGCCAGACTTTGCTTGAACATTTAAATAAAGTTCACCGAGAAATGTTAGACGAGATGGAAGAACGGCAAAGGTTGGCCGCTGATGAGGATGCCGATCTAGATGATGACTCAAATGATGGCTCCGATAGTGGTGGCATGGCCGTTTGTCATTGAGTAGTGAAAATACCCTAATTACAGTGTATGTGAAGTTCACATACCTGTGGACTTCCTTCTTCAAAGTTATCAATTGCTAACTTTTGGGTGAGCAAAGTGTAAACGGCGGTCACAACCAAAACTTATAATTGCGTCATCTACTCGGATTTCACCAATTCTTCTCCAGCCTTTATTTGTTGTGTAGTCATTGGTTGTGTTCGACCAAAATATTTCAAAAGTTAGTCCATTATTTTCTTTCATAGCTTTAAATACTTCCATGCGAAAATCACTTTCATCGTTCATCACTTGACCAGATTTGGGTTTTATTTTTATCCACTTTGGTGAAGATATAGACCCTACTTGGTTCAAAGAGGCTAGGTTATTTACGGGGCGGAATCCGGGGTCTTCATCAGCTTCTGTAAGTGCAGAGGCAATTTTAATTCCTAAATACATTAGTGACCATGAGAAGCCAATCTCTGGCTGATTTGTAGTCGCCGTTTGCAAATAGCGTGGTGTCTCTGTACCCATCAATACATCGACAGTAAAAAAGTTTTCAGTTTGTACAGGTTCGTGTGTATTCAGCGTGGGGAATATTTTTCCTGCAAAGCCAAAGCCTCTTTTATTTCCTTTGGTCGTTTGTTCCATGGCTGTTGAAATTCTACCTATGAATAGACTTTTATTTCCCCCTTTGAAGGCACCCGTGAAAGGGCTAGAGGCGTCCATCACCCACTCACCAGTGATGCACACACCATTAGAATGGAGCAGTTTTGGTAGATATTCGTAATAGTCTGCTTTGTCATTAACGGTTCTTTTTGCATCCTGAATAAGTTGTTCAGAACCCTGCTCAAATATTGAGGACATATTCACTGGATAATGAGGTAGATTGCCGTTTTGATATCTATCTAGATCAATTTGTGCAGCTTTGGCATACACTAAAGGGTTGTCATTTTCGAGAATAGATACAACTTCGTTAAAAGTACTTTCCGCTAAGGCAAAGTGATTGATTAATAAACAGAAAATGGTGATTAAAATGTTACATATAATTTTCATTTTTAATACTCCCCGAGATTGGAAATTGATTTTTAAATTGCCTGGAATCGATACTATGGTCAACGATCATTGAAAAAGTACTAAAAATGGACCTGTAGTGAGTAAATTTAACCAAATACATGAAGTACTTATAAAAAACCAATGGAGAAGTTGAAAGAGCTCGATTTAGAGATACAGGTCAAAGGAGTACGAGAGTTAAGTTTTAGTTAACCTGAGGAGTTAACACCTTTTACATGGCTTTCGTTTGTTGATAAGAAGAGCTAAGTTGATTAACGAAAGTCATTCTTTGAGTTTAGGTTCTACAATCCAATTTTTTGAAAGAGCTCACGGGTGGCTTCATAAGGAGAAATTTTTTGTTCTTCGACTTCTTTACTCAATTCGAGCCATGAGTCCTTATACTTTTCCTCAATGAGAGACTGAAAAGTTTTACGAACTAATTTTTCAAACCACTTTTTATTTTGTGATAAACGCTTGGTGTGCCAATCTTGATTTTGTTTTGCTTGAGTTTCAAACTTTTTAAGAGAGGCAAAAATTTCTTCATAACCTATGTTTTCAAGGCTGGAGCACAAATGCACAGGTGGTGACCATTTGTTTTCATTATGTAAAATACTTAAAGCTGATTTGTATTGATTGGCTGCAAGTTCGGCCTTGTGTTTTAAGTCTCCATCCCATTTATTAACAACAATAGCATGGGCCACTTCGAGTAAACCTTTTTTAATTCCTTGGATTTCATCACCCGCATTGGGTAGCATTAAAGTTAAAAAGAAATCGACCATATCCGACACTTCAATTTCAGATTGTCCAACGCCAACTGTTTCAATCAAAATAAAATCAAAACCTGCGGCTTCACACAGAAGCATAACTTCACGAGTTTTATTGGCTACACCACCAAGCGACCCGGCAGAAGGAGACGGGCGAATAAAAGCTCTGGGTGATTGAGACAGGCTCTCCATGCGAGTTTTATCTGCTAAAATACTACCTCCACTCAGGGGAGAACTGGGGTCTACAGCTAAAACAGCTAAATTTTTATTTTGCTTTTGTATTAAATAACTACCAAAGCCTTCTATAAAAGTGGATTTACCAACACCGGGTGGACCACTGATCCCCAAGCGAAAACTGTTACCTGTATGTGGTAAAATATCTGAGATTAACTTTTGAGCTTGCTCTTGGTGTTCTAATTTTTGGCTCTCAACAAGAGTAATGGCTTTGGCTAAAGCACGGCGATCTCCTTGAAGTAATAGATCTTTCAATTAGGACCTCGCTATGGTTAAAGCTTTCATAACTTCTGCGGCCGCTTGAGGAATTGGGGTTCCCGGGCCAAAGATGCCTTTCACCCCAACCTTATATAAAAAATCATAATCTTGTTTAGGAATCACACCACCGGCAATCACAATAATATCTTCAGCTTTGAGTTTCTTTAGTTCTTGAATTAAATCGGGAATAAGTGTTTTGTGTCCTGCTGCTTGAGTCGAGACGCCGACAATGTGGACATCATTTTCGATAGCTTGTTTGGCAACATCTTCTGGAGTAGAAAAGAGGGGAGCTAAGTCAATATCAAAACCCACGTCGGCAAAGGCTGTGGCAATTACTTTAGCGCCGCGGTCGTGACCATCTTGCCCCATTTTTGCCACAAGCATACGCGGACGACGCCCTTCTTTTTTTTCAAATTCTAAAATTTCTTGGTGAACTTCATGCCACTGTTTATCTTTTTCCATACTCTTACCGTAGACTCCTGAGATAACCTGAGTGTTGGCTTTATAGCGACCCCAAACTTGTTCTAGGGCTTGTGTCATTTCTCCTACCGTACAGCGAATTCTTGCCGCTTCGACACTTAAATCTAAGCTA
>JAGRAE010000237.1 GCA_020435005.1 Bdellovibrionales bacterium | reverse complement strand
TTATAGTCGTGTTTTTAATTGGAAAACTGTATTATTGGCAGGAGATAGTCCACAATCACAAGAAAAGAAATGGCTTCAAAAAATAGATTTAAAATCTGAAATTATAGCTCTTGGCCATCACGGCAGTAATACAAGTACATCACTTTATTTATTAAAAAAGCTAAAAAATCTTAAATTAGGCCTATGTTCAGCTAGGAGAAAGAAATATGGACATCCTTCTCCTGCTGTCATTAAAAGATTAAAGCAATTTCACGTCCCCCTAGTCTGCACAGAAGACTGGGGGAATATTATTATTGAACTTTAAAAGGTTTATACTCCATACCTAAGTCTCTAGCTACGGGTTCATAAGATACATAACCACCATATGTATTTAAACCTAAATACAGAGCAGGATCTTTAGAAACCGCATCCTCTACCCCCATTGCAGCAATCATTGAGCAATATTTAAATGTAGCATTAGTGAGAGCGTAAGTTGAAGTTCTAGCAACGACGCCTGGCATATTGGGCACACAATAATGAATGACCCCATTTATTTCAAAAGTTGGGTGTTGATGGCTTGTTGGCTTACAAGTTTCTATACAGCCGCCTTGATCTACAGCAACATCTACTACAACGCTACCTTCACTCATTTGTTCAACCATTGATTTTGTAACTAGATGTGGAGCTTTTCTTCCCGGAACTAAAACTCCACCAATTAACAAGTCTGAACGAACAACGGACTCTTCAATATTTTGCATGTTAGAAGATAAAGTCGTTACTCGCCCTTGAAATACATCATCTAAATACTCTAAACGTGAATGATTAACATCGAGAATTGTAACATCAGCACCTAAGCCAACTGCCATTTTTGCAGCATTGGTACCAACTACCCCACCACCAATAATTGTCACTTTAGCGCGATGGGTACCAGTTACTCCACCTAGTAAAATTCCCTTACCACCTTTATCTTTTTGTAAATAGAAGGCTCCCACTTGAGTCGCCATGCGCCCAGCCACTTCACTCATAGGAACTAGTAAGGGTAAACTTCCATTTGGTAATTGAATCGTTTCGTAGGCAATTGATTTCACTTTTTTGTCACATAAAACTTTTGTCAGTTTAGGTTCTGGAGCTAAATGTAAATAAGTATATAAAATTAAATCTTCTCTTAAAAAGTCAAATTCGTCAGGGAGTGGTTCTTTTACTTTAACGATCATTTGTGCCTTTTCATAGACTTCTTTGGCCGAGCCAAGAATATCAGCACCGGCAGCTATGTAATCTTCATTGGTAATACGACTACCTAATCCGGCATTATTTTCGACATAAACTTTATGTCCTTCAGCGACTAATTGTTTAACTCCAGCCTCGGTCAAACCCACGCGGCTTTCACTAATTTTAATTTCTTTTGGAACCCCAATTATCATATTTAACTCCCATTAATTCTTAACAGTGGAGCTATTTTTAATACGCAGAATATTAGAGGGTCAACTAAAAGCCCAAAGATAAGAGCGATCTAATTCTGGTTCTGGCAAGTCAGAACCCAATTCAATATGCCTGTAAGATTCTGGGCTTTCCAAAATTTTACGCACTAAACGGTTCATTACGTCGTGACCCGCCTTATAAAGGACTAAATGCCCCATCATCGGCATTCCTAAAGTTACAAGGTCACCAAGAGCATCTAAAACTTTATGCCTAACGAACTCATTAGGATAGCGCAGGCCGTCAGGATTGAGGATCTCATTTGTATCTAAAACAATAGCATTATCTAAACTACCACCTTTTGCTAATCCTTTTGCACGCAAAGCTTCCACGTCCTTTAAAAAACCAAAGGTTCGTGCTCGACTAATTTCACGTGAAAAGGAATGCTCATTTATATCAATATCTAGAGTTTGATGGCCAATTTTAGGATGAGCGAACTCAATGGTACAGGTCACTCTTAAACCATTATAGGGCAAGACATAAGCATATTTTTCGCCGTCTCCGTAATAAATATTTTGATCAATATAGGCGTACTTTCGCGGTTCATTTTGTTCGGTCATACCTGCCTGCATCAGGGCATCTAAAAAAACTTTTGCACTGCCATCACCAATTGGAATTTCTGGGCCATCTAATTCAATAAACAAATTATCAATACGAAATGCAGCCAGGGCTGATAAACAATGCTCAACAGTGGATACGCTAAAATACTCTCCACCTAAACTTGTGGCTAGAGTTGTAGCTTGAACATATTCGGCCTTAGCAGCTATCGCTGGGCGGCCAGGCAAATCGGCTCTTACAAAATAAATTCCCGTATTTTCAGGGGCTGGGGCAAAACTTAATTGGGTGGGTGCACCGGTGTGTAAGCCGATTCCGTCGATGGATACCCTTTTACGAATGGTTCTTTGTAAAAACATATAGTTTAGCTATACAAAAAATATGCCCAAGATTCACTAAGATTTTTATACACCAGGTTAAAGTTATAATGGTTTTAAGTGTTATACCCACTTAGGTCTGTGACTTATTAGCCATACTTAGTGGTAAAAATAACACGCTTGCTAATGGTTTAGTTGGTTCTTGTTAGCTATATAAACTTTGAATTAAAACAATAAATATTAATCCATAGACCAGGACAAAAACACAATATTACTTTCCCTTTCACAATGTAGATAAGTAAATAAGTAAGTAAATAAGTATCTGTATCAATATATGCTTGGCCAATCATTAACAAAACTGCCGTTTGCAGGGCGAAATACCATTCAATTAAGATAATCTTTTCTATTCTGCTTTAAATATTTTGCCCGAGCAGAATGGCACTCGGTTAAGAAATTTTATCTACTTTGCTTTAATATTTCGCCCGAGCAGAATGGCACTCGGTTAAGAAATTTTATCTACTTTGCTTTAATATTTTGCCCGGGCAAATTTGTTCCTTTGTGATTTTATTTTCTAATATCAAGTGTGCCAATTCATGGTGAGTCGGACACAAACTTATTAGATTATCTACGCTGTGCTCACCGCCCTGTGATACCGGCTTTTTATGATGCAGATGTAACCATCTTTTGGTGTTGCATCTTTCACCTGAAGGATAGTGGTGACGACATTGCCCCTGATCCCTTAAATGCACATGATGCGCAATTTCTGCCGGAATGGCAGTGCGCTGACCCAATGAGTTTAAGGCTGGCTGACTTTTTATGGGGGCTGAGTCAATGTTTTTGTTTAATTCTTTTATTGTAGCATGTTGTTTTATGCTTTTAGTTAGCTCTATTTTTGTAGAAGTAAGTTTCTTATGATTTTTTAACCCAGAATTCTTAGCTGAAGTAGTTTTCTTGTTATTTTTTATTTCTACTTTTGTAGCAAATTGTTTTATGTTTTTTGTTAATTCTATTTTCTTAGGATTAAATTTCTTGTTATTCTTTAATTCTATTTTCTTAACTAAATGTTTCTTGTAATTTTTTAACCCTGAATTCTTAGCTGAAGTAGTTTTCTCAATTTTAATTAGCTCTTTCTTTTTAGTGATTCGCTCGGCTTTTCTCACTGGATCGTGCTTTTCAAGATACTCAGCAGCTAAGCTCTTAAACACTTCTTCCATGGTTACGGCCTT
>JAGRAE010000236.1 GCA_020435005.1 Bdellovibrionales bacterium | reverse complement strand
TTAAAACGAGGTGTTTTTATAAAATCTCTGAAACTTAAACATAGCAAATCAAAAATTGATCGAGCGGGCGAAATACTTAAAAGAAAAACCGATACAAGTGATGAGGTTAGCGAAGCTTTAAATATCCTTTCTGATTGGCGGGCCTACCATGCTAGGCCACTCAATTCTTTTGCAAAGGTACTCAAGGATCGGACACAAAAAGTGAGTCAGAATGCCATTGTTGCACAGCGATTAAAAAGAACCCCTTCTATTCTTCTTAAACTCTCAAACCACAAAACAATGCGTCTATCTACTATGCAAGATATCGGAGGACTAAGAGCTATTTTAGACTCATCTGAAGAAGTCTATAGTTTATTAGAATTATATAGGAGATCACGGTCCAAACACTCATTATTCTCTCTCAATGATTATATTCAAAAACCTAAAGAAGATGGTTACCGCAGCATTCACCTCGTCTATAAATTGAAAAAAGATCCTAGTATATTTTTGGAAATACAATTGAGATCCCAGCTACAACATATTTGGGCAACTGGAGTTGAAGTATTTGGCACCTTAAAAAACAGTTCCTTTAAGTCCGGTCATGGAAACAAACGTTGGTTAAATTTTTTCTCACTTCTAAGTTCAATCTTTGCACTAAAAGAGGGAGCGCCAATTTTGAAAAAACATCAAGCTATGGGTCAGATTAAGTTGATTGATTCAACTCAGAAGGCAATGAACCAATTAAAAGTCATCGAAAACCTCAGCGCGTACACAACAGTATATAATATCGTCTCTCAAAACACAGCTCCCAGCAGAAAAGGCAGCTACAGTCTCATTTTATTGAACTCCCGAGAGAACACAGTTTCATTTAACACTTATAGTGCCAGTCAGCTTGAATTTGCAGTTGAGGCTTATTTAAATTTGGAAAAGAAACATCTTAATGACAACCAAATGAATGTCGTGTTGGTAAATACAGGAGACGTTAAAAGACTGGAAGAAAGCTATCCAAACTATTTTATGGATACCAAAACCCTTGTACGAAACTTATCATTAATAATGGTCAATAAATTCATATAAAAAATAAGCACTTATCAAATCGATTTGATAATGGCGGATTCGCCGCCACCCCCACAGAAAATCTTAAATTAATAGAAGTATTAAATACTTAGCCATATTAAGACTTTTCCCGTGTCCATTTTGTGTCCAGAAAATTGTGATAACTTGAGTAATTGAAGATCTTCGTCTCAAATTAAGACTGGTATTACTAAGTATAACTTAGTATAATAAAAACCAAGAGGTCTTTATGAGGACAACTAAAGTCATGGCTTTCTCAGTCCCCCCTGAAATGGAAGACGAGATACAAAAGCATGCAAAAGAAGAACACAGAACTGTCAGCGAATATATTCGCGAAGCGGTAAGGCAGTACATGACCCTACAAGAGTTTGAGGCGACTCGATCAAAGGTATCAAAGCGCCTGAAAAAGAAGAAGTTAAGCTCTCAAGATGTAGAATCTGTCGTAAATGAGTTAAGGAAGAAGCGTTGATCCGAGCCGTTGTAGACACCAACGTCACAACGTCACTGTTTCGGGGCTTCTTTTTGGAGGAGTTCCACTGAAAATAATTAACGCTGCAATTAGCCGCCGTTACACCTTCGTTATATCCCCTCAATTAATAGAAGAACTAGAGCGCGTTTTAAAATACGACAAGTTTGGTCTTTCAAATCAAGAAATCAGAAGTTTACTGACTCCCATCATGAAGGTTGCAGAGATTGTTGTGCCAACAACTTCAGTAGATATCATTCAACGTTGTCCTGGAGACAATCGAGTACTTGAATGTGCTCTGGATGGCAAGTGCGATGTCATCACCACAGGTGATCGACGAGATCTGTTCAGCATTAAAACATTTCACAACATTGAGATTCTATCAGCTCGTCAGTTTTTTGAAAAATATTTGTAGGCTATACATGGCTATTGTTTTTTAAATCCGGGGCAAGTGTTAACCCAGACGCTATTATTACTGAAGCATTTTTTAGAAGAACAAATGGAGTCTAGCGTCAACAAATCATAGGCAACTTTATGGTTTCCCAATGAACTGAATTGGACGAAGTGGTCTTCTTCGTCAGGACCTAAAGTCTTTTTCTTCAATTCATCGCGAACACATACTTTTACCTGTGATTCAGATTTTAGAATACTTTCAATTTTTTGAAGCTGCGAATAACAGGTCTTTTTGTCCATATGGGTTGGCTGCATAACTTGGAGCGTTTCATATTTGTCGTTCAAGACGTACATGAAGTATTGATGTCGCCAATTATTTTCGGCCTCGGCATTTAAGAAAAGGCACTCTTGTCCAATTCGATTTGAATTCACGGTGATACTATGAAGAGTGCCTTTACCCTCAAGTTGGTCTTCATCAAATGTTTTTATATTAAAAGCTTTCATAGATTGGCACGAAGAAATTAATAGAAAAAGTGGCAATAAAAGCCATTCATTTCTTAAGTTTTTCATAAAGTTCCCTATACTTTTTAAGTCCAGCTTTTTTATAATCAGACTTGCTCTTCAGCAGACCCTTGTACTCCAAAATTAATTCTTCATGATTGGGTGTGCGTTTTAGTTTGCTTTTGGCAGTCTCTCTTTTTCTGAATAGCCAACGAATACCCATTGGAATAGAAACTGCAGGGTCTTTTAAATCTTTCTGTCGAATGTCCTTGAAGGTAAATTGTTTAGCTTCACCTCCAGGATCTTGAAGAATCTTTAGTGTGGGTTTTGTGATTTGAATTATTCCCAAGGCAATTTTTCTATTCTCGGCTGGGTCGGCTCGAAATCCTGATTCACTGCCAATCAATGCTTTAACTACATCGGGATCGAGAGGGGGGTTTGCATCAAATTTTTTATTGAAATAGTCTGTCCAGATAGCAATCAGCTCATCATATTTATCGGCATTTTTGTACTCTTTGAGTCTCTTTGTTGCTGGATACACCAATCCCTTGCGTTTATGTTTTTTAAAAGTTGATTTAATTTCATCAGCATCTAAGTATGTGCCAGGTAATCGTCTTGGGTGGCGATCTACAATAGTAATCCCATCTGGATTTTTCTTGCTGACGGGGACATGCCTGGGATGTTCTCGTACAATGGTGGTTCGTTTTTTGATCTTCCTTTCCATTTATCTAACCAGTTAGTTCCTTTTCAATATTCTCTCTTGCTAGGGTCATATTTTGAACGGAGTTAGGTGCAACAAAAATAGTATCATCCCCGGCAACGGTTCCTAAAATAAAACCCGCACACTTATGATCTATAAATCCTGCAACAAACATAGCTGAGCCAGGTATCGTTTTTACAACTATTGTATTTTCATTAGATTTAATGCTGACAATGAGTTTCTGAAAGTTGCTAATGGGTATTTGTACGCTATTTGTTTTTTTATCCACCATGTAAATGGTCTTATTTTCAGACCTGTTTCTTGAAGCACCCAGCTTTTTCAGTATCCTTGAAATAGTCGATTGAGTAACAAAGACTCCATTTTTGGAAAGCGTCTTTTGAAGATCTTTTTGTGTACCCGAAAATCCAGAACCCAGAAGTCCTCTTAGAACATCTTCGGCATTTCTGTTTGTCTGCATAAAACATCCTCTTTGCGCATAATTACTCCATATATACGCATACTTCAAGTATTTATTGCATAAATATGCAAAAAAATTTATTCCTCACTAGTCACAGGAGGGACGA
>JAGRAE010000235.1 GCA_020435005.1 Bdellovibrionales bacterium | reverse complement strand
CTTCATCTAGTGAAGATTAATATTCATCATAATATGTATTTTTAAATACTTTTAAAAAAAGGCGGTTATTAACCGCCTTTTTAATTAACGCTACGCTAAACAGACTGTTTTCAATCTAAGCGATAGCGATAGTTCAAAGAGTTTTTCCTGGCATCATTTCAAAATTCTTAATATTATACAGAACTGTAATTTTTGGAGGACAAATGGGAAAGTTTGTTAAGCAGTTTTTATCTATATTTGGAGTCTTGTTTGTTAGTATTTTTTTAATCACACTAGGGGCTATTATTTCAAAAGTGGAGCCTCAAATGACCGTGCCTATAAAAAAAGATTCTATTTTGGTTATGGAACTTGAAGGTGTCATTTTAGATACTAAAGATTTTTTAGAAGATTTAACTAAATATGCTCGTAAAAAACAAATTAAAGGTGTTTTGGTGAGAATTGATAGTCCTGGTGGGGCTGTTGGCCCTAGTCAAGAAATTTATTCAGAATTAAAACGCATTCGTGAAGAGTTGCAAAAACCGGTTGTGGCCTCTGTAATGACTATGGCGGCTAGTGGTGGCTATTACGCAGCTGTTGCTGCTGATCAAATAGTTACAAATCCAGGAACTTTAATGGGGTCCATTGGGGTTATAATGCAATTTGCAAATTTAAAAGATTTGTATAAGTGGGCAAAAGTTGATCGATATGTGATTAAAACAGGTGATTACAAGGACTCTGGTGCTGATTATAGAGATATGCGTCCCGATGAGCGAGAACTTTTTAGTGAGATGTTAGATGAAGTTCATACACAATTTAAAACAGCGGTTATGAATGGAAGAAAGTTGGCTAAGGACATTGTAGAGAAATATTCAGACGGACGAGTTTTTTCTGGGGAAACAGCTGTTAAACTAGGGTTTGCCGATCAATTGGGAACTTATGAAGATGCTCTAAGGATTATTGGTGAATTATCGGGTTTAGGGAATGAGCCAGAAGTATTTAAACCACCTAAACACCGACCTGATATTTTAGAAGTTTTAGCTGAGTCGAAAACAAATAACTATATTGAAAATGCAATGACAAAAATTTTAAAGCTACGCTTAACTGGGCAGCCAATGTACATTATGCCCGGGGCAATGGGAATGTAAATTGTCTGGAAAGAGTATAAATTTAGAAGATATTTGGCCACAGGAACGAGATTTTATATCACGTCCTGAGCGTTATAAGTATGTTAGAAAAATTGTTAAACCTGAGGGTTGTGTTTTCTGCAACGAAGCTAATTTAGGACCTAAGGGAAAGGGGCTTTGCATTTTTAAATCACAGCAGGCTATGGTAGTAGTTAATAAATATCCCTATAACACCGGGCATTTATTAGTTTTACCGATTAGACATGTAGGGCATCTTTGGGACTTACAAGAAGTAGAATATTCTGAACTCATGTTTTTACTTAAAAAAAGTGTAGAAATTATTGAAAAAGTATACCAACCTCATGGTTTAAACTTAGGAATGAATCATGGTAAAGTTGCTGGAGCAGGTATTCCTGAGCATTTACATTGGCATATAATACCAAGATGGAATGGAGATACAAATTTTTTTCCATTAATTGCTGAGACAAAAGTTCACCCGGAAACCTTAGAACAAAGTTATGAAAAACTACTTCCAGAGTTTGAAAAATTGGAGATTTAGATGGAATTAGATCACATTGGAATTGCTGTTAACAGTTTAGAGGAAGCTAAAGTATTTTACGAGGCTCTTGGTTGGAAAAGTATGCCTAGTGAAGTTGTTGAGAGTGAAAAAGTAAAAGTTGGATTTTTAAATTTAGAAAATAATTGTGCTTTAGAGTTGTTGGAAAGCACTTCTAATGATGGCCCCATTGCTAAATTTATAGAAAAAAGAGGAACAGGTATCCATCATATTTGTTTGAGGGTTAAAAATATTCAAGAAACATTAAAACAATTAAAAGAAAAAAATATACAGCTTTTAAATTCAGAACCCAAATTGGGTGCTCATAATTGTTTGGTGGCTTTTATTCATCCTAAATCAACTGGGGGAGTATTGATAGAATTAAGTCAGCCCCAGGGAGACGTTTAATGCGTATGGGTGGTGGTCCTCAAATGCAAATGTCTATTCCTATGACCCCTATGGTTAAGCGATTAATCATTATTAATGTAGCAATATGGCTTTTAGCAGTAATGATCTTACAAAAGATATTTTTATCTGAGCCATATATCTTCCAGTATTTTGGTTTAATTCCAGATAGCTTTCTTTTTGATTTTTATTTATGGCAACCTTTTACATATATGTTTCTCCACTCCAACAGTTTTTTTCACATACTTTTTAATATGTTGGTAGTTTGGATGTTTGGTAGCGAGCTGGAAGCGAGGTGGGGGAGTCGATTTTTTCTTATTTACTATTTAGTATCTGGCATTGGCGCCGCTATTATTTATATTGTGTGCAGCTTTGTTTATTATCTATTTACTAACGATATTAATCCTCTGCTAGCACCAGTGATTGGCGCATCAGGAGCTACTTTTGGATTAATTTTAGCTTATGGAATGATTTTTTCAGAGCGCATGGTTCTATTTATGTTTATTTTCCCTATGAAGGCTAAGTATTTTGCTTTATTATTGGGAGTCATAGAACTAATGACTTTATTGGATTCAGGATTTGGCAGTAAAGTCGCTAACTTAGCTCATTTAGGTGGAGTTATATCTGGATTTTTATTTTTATATTTTTACACACGTTGGAAGCACAATAAAACAACAAACAAATCTTATAGGCATGGACGTCGGTTGAAATTAGTGGTAGACAATGAGGCTCAAGACAAGGATAAAAAAGGTCCACGTTATTGGAATTAATTGGGAGAGTTTGATTTATGAGACATTTAGATACTGCTCTAGAAAATTTAAAATTTGATAGTCGTATGATTGATTGGAATATTAAAAATGGTCTTTTAACTCAAGAAGAATTAAAAGCTCACTTGGACAGTCTAAAAGATACAGCGGCAAACTCTGAGAGTTTAGAGATTGAAGAAGAAAAAAGACAGTTGTCAGAAGGTTCTAATTACTAATTCAATAATTAAATTTTAGCACCCAGGAATGGCACATTTTGTAGATTCATATGTGGCGACCATGTCGTTGTTTGATAAAGGTGCCCACTCTTCACCAATAATCTTAAATTGACCAGCCTCTTTTTTGACATATAGAGTTTTTTCTCCGAAATCAGAGTTGAGGTCAGATTCATATCTTTGTAAAAATCTGACAATGATTTCGTCTTTATGCTGAAATACAACTGGTGAATAAAGTTTAACATTTATATAATTGTATTTTTCGTTAAGGTTACTTTTGTATTCCTGCCATTGAAGCTTATTCATTTTATTAGCTTTAAATAAATCATGATAGAAGTTCATGTAGTTACTAATTTGTTTACCTTCCCACGAAATTTTCCATTGTTCTAACCATTTGAAGAAATCCTTTTTGTTTTTCAGAATATTTTCTTGAGGACTGTAATCAATTTTATCTTCAACTATTACATGCGTTTTATTTAGATCTACATATTTCTTCACTTTTTCAATAGCTTCATTGCGTACAACTAAACATCCTCTAGAACCTCTTTTGAGAGATTTTGTTGGAGGGATAGCATGTAACCAAATTCCATATCCAGTTTTATTTTCGATCTGGTCAAAAAAGTTGGGGTAATTTAAAGTGAAGGCTCTCAAACCGTATTCGTTGTAATCCAATTGATTCTTTGT
>JAGRAE010000234.1 GCA_020435005.1 Bdellovibrionales bacterium | reverse complement strand
ACACTTTAATTGTAGCTTGGGAATTCTCACGCCTAGATAAAATCCAACATATAAAACAAAAAATTTTAGTGCTAAATGAAATCACACAATCTTAGAAAATTGCAGCACAAAATTTAATCTCACTCCCTCAGAGCGTTGCAGTAAAAAATTTAAGCTCACTCCCTCAGAGGGTTGCAGCATATAATTAAAATCTCGCCCCCTCAGAGGGTTGCAGCACACAATAAATCTCACCCTCTCAGAAGGTCGTGGTGTGCTATAAAATTTCACATTATAGAGTGGCTCTACTTTCCTGTTGTTATAACTTTCAAATACTACAACTCCGTCGTCTTTAAGTTCAGTAATTTCTAGAAATTAACGGCTTCCGACGGCAGTCCTTTTTAGTGCAGGCTAAAAAGGATTCACCAACAAAAGAATTAGCTTCTTAAAATTATGATCAATATCAATTGAACTCATAACAGGTGGTAGAAAAATTTAATTGATGTTTTAACAACAGGAAAGTAGAGCCGCTCATTACTTCTTAAAGCCCACATATTCCAAAGCAGGCACCAAATCAGGTTGACCGCCTAACAAAGCATCCAGCATTTCTGATGGCTCTACTCGGTTATCTTGGGATAAGAACTTATCATAAAAATCTATGTACCCTTGAGGGTTGTTTACGCCCATGTTTACCACCTGGAAATATACATTTGTGGAGTAAATATGGGACCACAAATAGGCGTAGTACTGCGCCGACATGCCAATACCTAGATGTAAAAAGATTCCGACAAAATCACCATCATCAACAGATTCCACACCATAAAAATCCTGATAAGCCTGATTATAAACCTCTCTTATATTAAAGTTCTCGCCTTGCAATGCTGCTTCGGAGTAAATGGCTTGATCTAGAATAGACAAGAAAATAGCATTTTCTTGAAAAGAGCGACTTGTAAAAGGGGCCTCTTTAATAAAGCCGGACTGTAGTGATTTAAAGTGGTTATCAATAACTGCTTGTGCCATATCAAGAGGCATCTTTTCACCAGTGCCGTTCTTGTTGGAAATCTTCACTAAGATCTCTGCATTCCAAGGCAGTTTCTCAAAAAATGTTGAGGGTATTTCTACGGCATCAAACGACATGCGATAACCATTAAGTTGACGGTAAGAGGCTGAAGCAAACACAGAGTGTAATATGTGACCAAACTCATGGTAGAGCCGCCCTATATCATTAGGTTTCACTTTTAGGTCTCTTTTATTGAGACCGAGACTCGTAACTAAAATGCTCTCCGACACGCGCAACTGTTGGCTTTCACCGATCGTGCGGCGCGAGACTAACTGAGCTGCGTAGGCTATTGTGGGGTTCTTACCTTCACGATTAAAAATGTCCAAATAAAAATTCCCAATCACATCACCTTTTGGGTCCAACACTTGGTACTTTTTCACGTCAGGATGCCACGTTGACGCACCCTTAATCTCTACAATCTTCACGTCCAGCATCTCTTCCGCATGGGCATACATGCTCTCCACCACGGACCAAATGGGGAAGTAACTCTCTAATTCATTTTCATCAATGACTGATTCCTGCTGGTTATTTTCTCGAAGCTTGCGGTCATAATAATTGTAATCCCATGGGTAAACTTGCTTAGCCTTCGGCTCATCAACCCGTTTCAAAGCCAACATTTTCTCAAGAATGGACTGACTTTGTGTTTTGTAAGTATCTTTTAAGGTCTTAAGCAGTTGGGTCACATTTTCAGGAGTGCTGGCCAGGGTGTCTTCGTCAATCACCACTTCCTGATAAGTTTTGTAGCCCAGTATCTCTGCTAATTTTTGTTGCTTAATAACCATCTCTTCTAGCAAATCTACATTTTCGGGGACCCGACTGCGAAAAGCCTTGTAAAGCCTCTTACGCACACTTGGCGATTGAATAGTTGAAAGTAAATAGGCCACCATTGTGGCATTACCAAGATGTACTTTGTAACCTGATTCACTTTTTTCTAACTCATCAACTTTGCCTTTAGCCACGCCGGTCAGGTCTTTGAAAGTGAACTCAAAAAATCTTTCAGACTTTTGTAGGTTACTCATAAAACGACCGCTGAGATTGGAGTACTCCGCTTGTACGGCTTTTAGAGCATCACGTTTATCCTCTGCAAGATGAATCCCGGCGTCCTCAAAGCTTTTTAGTAATTTAGCTTTCAAGTCGGCTTGAATTCCCACATCAACCTTTACAGATGAAAGGGCTTTATAGATGGCAACATTAGAATTAAATTCAGTGATATAGTTGGCCAACATTTCGTTGACTTCCGTGCTTTCATCACGAATTTTTTGGCTGGGATAAAGGTCACCCACATAAATCGCAGGTAACACGGCAGAGACAAACTCGTCGGTCATGTTTTCAAATGCTAGCAAGGTGTTATCAAAGTTTCTTTCGCCCTTAGGTACTTTTAAAAACTGAGCTAAGGCCAATTCAATCTTGGTCTTAGCTGATGTAAACAAAGCTTTGATTTCTCCCGGTTTAAATTCAACCTTGATCTCAGGTTGTCTCGTCAAAACAGTTTGGCAGTCCAGCTTTGAAGCACTAAAAGGCGCTACGACGGCAAAGCTCTTAAGACCAACTAGAACAGAAAAAACAGGCAAAACCACCTGGAGCAAGCGAAAGAATAACTTCATAGTTCATCTCCAATTTTTCCCGCCCCAATTTACAGGTAAATAATCTTTGAGTTCCTACATATAAAAGCAATTATTTAATCTGAGTTTTGTTTTTAAGCAAGCAATTACAAACAAACTCGTGCACCTTCTCTAAAGTGAATATTAGAAATAGAAATAACCTCTAACTCATCATTAGTAGTAAGTGTGGCATATTGCTTCGTGCAATTGCCAATATTTTCATATATCTCACTGCACACCTCATCACTAACACGAATTTCTATCTCTTCTCGACCAGTTACTATTGTGCCATTAAGTTCTCCACTTAAAATAGTAATATTTCTTAGCTCAACTCGACCACCAATACCTATCATTCCACGCTTGCAAGTTACTCCTAAGAGTTCTGCTTCAAAGCTAGTGTCTGCTAATTTTTCTAAAATTTTCACATCATGTTTACTCATCCTGATAATGTCTAAGCCAAAGCTGGAGTGAGAAATAAAAATTATGCTTATAAAAAATAATACTCGACATTTAAAACAATACATCAAATTCTCCTTATAAGGTAAGTTCCAGAGGAGACCCAACAGAAATTACAGCTCTCGCTTTTTCCATTCCCGTCATTTCTCTATTAGGACCTCTATACTCAGAACATTCTTTCTTAATTGTTACTTTAGTAACAGTTTTCCCCTGTGGTATTCCTAAAGTTTTATAATATTCAGCTGAGTAAAAATTGGCCTTAGCCTTTTCACAAGTAACATGCCAACCAGTTACAACTTCAATATTGTCACTTTTATCTTCTATATTAATAACCATCGTTGTTGACTCATAACCAACAGGTGATTCAATGGCATTTGAATTGATAGAAAAAAGAAAAACTAAAAGAACATATTTACTAAATTCATTCATAGACGGTCTCCTTGAAAACGTTCTATTTTCTTGGGACACCATTATCCATAAAGTTTAAGAACATTTTCTCCATGAAATTTCTATTAGCAAGCTAAGTGCCATTCTTTTAATTATTTAAAGCTAGTTTATAACAATTTTTATGAAAGAATTTCAAACATTGCATAGCTGATAAGCACTAAAATTTATTAATGTTTTACAACTACCGCTCCCGTTAATTGC
>JAGRAE010000233.1 GCA_020435005.1 Bdellovibrionales bacterium | reverse complement strand
CTTGTTGCAAGACACATTGGGCTTCACAAAAACTGTTCCTGCTTTAGATATTCGCAATCAATGTTCAGGTTTTCTCTATGGCTTGAGTGTAGCAGATGCATGGATAAAATCTGGAATGTATAATAGAATATTAATAGTTGGTTCTGAAATTCACTCAACAAGTTTGGATAAATCGACCAGTGGTCGGGATGTTTCCGTATTGTTTGGCGATGGTGCTGGCGCTATGATAGTCGAAGCCACAGATTCAGAAAATTCAAAAATTTTATCTACGATTTTACACAGTGAGGGTAAAGGTGCTGAAGTATTGTGTTTAAAAAAACCAAGTTCAAATGATTCCCCTCGCATTGCCTATCAAGGGGAGTTGGACCCAGGCCACTTTCCTTTCATGGAGGGAAGACAAGTCTTCAAGAACGCCGTTACAAGAATGACTGAAGTTATACATGAAGTCTGTGAAAAAACGAAAACTACCACTTCTGATATTGACTTTGTAATTGCCCATCAGGCCAATCAAAGAATTAATCAAATGGTTATGGACAATTTAAAACTTCCTCCAGAGAAAACTCACAATACACTACAGAAGTATGGCAATACGACCATGGCCACTATACCAATCACTTTAGATGAAGCTCTTAAAGAAGGTAAAATCAAAAGAGGGGACTTGGTGGCCTTAGTGGCTTTTGGTGCAGGTTTTACCTGGGGCGCTACTTTACTAAAGTACTAAGCTGGTAATAGCTTTTGTCTAGAAAACAATTGTTGTTCTAAAATTCAACCCATTGATTGTACTTATTGGTGTAAGATGAATTTATGACAGATTTATCTTTTATCAATGATGTTCCCATGGTAGTGAAAGTGGTTTATTCACAAAAAACCATGCCTGTGAGAGACTATCTGGAATTAAAGGAAGGGCAAGCTGTTACTTTAGAAAAACTCGCGGGTGAACCCTTAGATTTTTATGTAAATGATCGCCTTTTGGCTCGTGGAGAGATCGTCGTAAATAACGAAAAATATGCCATTCGCTTAACAGAAATAATCGGCAAAGATCAAAACAAATCCATTAAAAAGTCTTTCAAGCGAAATGATGTTGTAGATTTAGAGGAAAGAACTTCGTCGACCTCTGACGAAATTGATCCTTCCATTATTGATTAAGCAATTACATACTACAATGAGCTGCTCTGAAAATGTTTCAGTCGATAAATAACTCGTTGTTCTTTCTTATCCGTTCTGTGCAAGAAAGTGGTGCTAACCCAGAGCATCTTTATGATTTTATTAGTTCAGTCACTAAATAAAAAAACAGCTGCCTTCAATTGTGTGATGTAGAGAGTTACTGTACCTAAACATGGAAAAATTTCACATATAGTAAAAATCACTTGATTGTATGACAAAATGCGTTAAATTGCTAGAAATATTCGCTTTTAAGAAGAGAAGATATCTACAAATAAAGTGAAAATTGAGGATGGAGGATGTTTGTGAATAAATTCATTTCGTTAATTTTTATAAGTTTAGCTGTTGTGGGATGTGGCAAGGGCCATGATCGGCAAGCTCCTTACCATAATGATTATTATGGTTATGACAATTACAATTGGCCTTATCAATCCCCGCAGACAGTTATCGTAAGGAGAAATCCAGTAACAGGAAACGTTTACTATACGACTATAGATAATGTTTACTCTAATCAAGAGTTAGAGCGCTTGATCTATCAAAACACTTTCAACTTTAGAAACGTAGCTTACGATAGAATAATAGATAGTTACTTTCCTTATCATCCTCACAATGGACTTTATTTTTTGGAAAGAACTGATTGTGTCACCCGTGGCAACTATCAACATTATTACCCTCAGTCATGGGGAACTTATAATGGCTATGCCTACTTTCCGAGTTTTTATTCTGAGTCGGCTTATTACTATTATCAAGCCACACATAGATTCACTTATGGAGAGTGGTCCTACTACACTTTTGTAAGATTCTGAGGTAATTGAGACGGCTCATCATTATTTATTCGTCGTTCTCTTACTAATACAAAAATTAATAGAACTAACGGTAGAACTTGTAGGCGAAAGCGAAAGGCTGTTCCCAGGTTTTGATAAGAAATAAATCCATAAAAAATTGACCATATAATTGTAAAAGCCAGACAGAAGATTACAAAAGGATAGGATTTAGTGATGCCTTTGCCAAACCTGAAAATATAAATAACGAATATTAAAATTAAAAGATTCTCAATACCTGCCATCAAACCAAAAAGATTGTTGATTTCTCCAGGAAGGGGACGAAACAAAGCGGTAAAAGCTCCTTTTGGCACAAACAGTAATACGTCTAAACTGCTATTAAACGTTGGTGGAGCTTGCCCAGAACTTCCATGTTCAGACCAAGAGCGTGACACATCATTAATTCTCATTACAAAGTCATTCATATTGGAAACTTTTAAAAACTTTAGAATGGATTGAATGGCAAAAAATAAGAAGATTGAAAAACTTAAAAATAAACTAGTTTTTTGCATGCCAGACTTGTTGGAGGAAAAAATAATATAAAAGCTTAGGCCAGCAATCAATAAAGGAGCTAGCCAAAACCTAACAAGTGACACAAAAATAATACTTAAAACAAATAAAGCTATAGCTTTATGGATTTCCTTTTTATCAAGATAAGCAACGCCCAAGGTAAACAAGCCAATACAAAAGAAGTTGAGAGGGTCTTTACCTAAAATAGATGTCCAAAACAAAACAGAGGGAAAGAGGGCCAGTAGCAAAAGATTTTCAGTGCTTTTTGATTTGCTGATTTTTGTATAGGCTAGAAAAAATGAATAAATGGCCATCAAGCCGAAAAATGCCCATAGAACTTTAAGAGCGTGATAAGAATTCGTATAAGGAAGAAGTCCATTAATTTTTTGCCCCATCCATTCAATGAAAAGAGTTCCATCTAAAAAAGAAAAACTGTGCTGGGCATATTCATTTACTGATTGCTTATAGTAAGTGAAGGCGTCCAATGTATATTTCTTTTCATAAATTAGCATAGCACCAAGAGTGACAAAAATCTTAAGCACCCAAATTATTGACAAAGCCTTCTTATGGGGAGTTGGAAAGGGAAGTAGTTGTAAGACGAATAATAAAAACATGGACCATATAAGACCCTTTAAATAATCAATACTCACGTTGGGACTGGGAATGCGATGGCCAAAGACATCTATGTTTAAAATGAGGGCTAGGCCTATAAGTGTTACACTTAACGATATTGCTGCCGCGGTGAAGTACTTCCACCAACCCAGTTTTTGTCTTAAATTCATAACTTTTATTTTAACTTGAAGGGCCAAAAAATGTGATCTGACCTAGGACTAGATTGCATGTACGGCTATAAAATTTTAATGCCACTTAAATAACTTGGTCTTGTAATTAATTAATGATTTTACAGGAGACAATATGAAAACATTATTAATTATTACCATTGTTATTTCTTCTTTGTTTTTGCTTCAAAACGTAGAAGCTGGCAAAGGCAAAGAACAAAAAATGAATCAAATGAATAAACGCCATGATAATGCCCAAAAGCGTATCGAAAAACGTCACGACCATCGACAAAAAAAGATGGAAAAAAGACATGAAATGAAGAAAAAGAAAATAGAAAATCGTGCTCAAAAAAAGGGTTGGAGCGAGCAAAAGACTCAAAAAAAATTAGATAAAGTAGAAAAGCACCAAGAAAAAAGGACACAACAAATAAATGATCATAAAGTTAAAATGAAAGGTAAAGTTGAACAACACAGAAAGAAAAGAGAAGAGCAGATCAAT
>JAGRAE010000232.1 GCA_020435005.1 Bdellovibrionales bacterium | reverse complement strand
CGAATGTAGGATATGGATTTAGAAGGCCTATTACTGAAAATAAAACTACGGAGGGTAGAAAGAGGAATAGACGTATTGATGTCGTGTTAAAATCGGTTATTAAATAATTATACCAGAGATTGAGCCAACTGTTCAAAGGCAAGCGACTCTGGACTATCTGGATAACTTTCAACCATAGGAATTCCACTTTCGCTGGCCAGTCCAACATGAGGGTGAAAAGGAATTTCAGCTATTTTCTTCAGATTTTTACTTTTTAAAAATACTTCTAACTCACCCTTGGGAAAAAGTTGTACAGGCTCATCTTGGCCATCCACTCTTAAGTAGGACATGTTTTCAATGACGCCCAACACTTTGGCATTAACTCTATCAAACATATCCAAGGCTTTTTTGGCATCTGAGAGAGACATGTTTTGCGGTGTCGTTACGACAATGGCTCCATCAATAGGAACTTTCTGTGCAATGGTTAATGCCACATCTCCTGTACCAGGAGGTAAGTCAATGATTAGAAAATCTAATTCACCCCATTTTACATCGCGAAAAAATTGATCAATGGCTTTAAACAACATTGGTCCACGCCAAACAAGAGCTTGGTTTTCCGGAACCATAAAGCCCATTGACATAATTTTTATGCCTTGTCGTTGAATGGGTAAAATTTTATTGTTTTCATCAACTTCCGGTTTTTGATTTATTGCACCCAACATACGGGGGATACTAGGTCCGTAAATGTCGGCATCTAAAAGGCCCACTTTATGACCTTTTTGCTGAAGCTTTTTGGCAAGATTTACAGTGACAGTACTTTTACCGACGCCGCCTTTGCCTGAGCCAACCAAAATAATTTTTTTAATACCTTCTACCGGGGCTTGTTGTTCAAAAGGATTCATAACAGAAACACTTAACAAAAACCTCGGCATAAGTCTATTAATAACAAGACCTTTAACTTAGTCTGGTTTGTAAAATACTCAAAGGCCTTAGATAATTGTAATATGGAGCCTAGAGTTAAATATTTCTTAATACTCAATGGGATTGTATTCACATTAATCATCCTATTTGTTCATTTTAGACGTCGTAAAAACGCTAAATTACAATCTTCTGAGGATGCCTCTCAAGAGCAAGTGTTAAGTGGTAAAATTAATCGTGATTATTACAAGCAAACTCAAGGCACAAATAAAGACTATAAAAATATTAAAATAAAAGATTCAGCAGAAGACTTTGTAGAAATAGCAACTCGCCCAGTCAATGTTGTTTTTACATGGAATGGACATGATTGGGATGCCTATGAGGTTTTAGGTCTACCTGCTGGCAGCACTTTAGAAGAAGTTCACATGGCCTATGAAAAAGCCTTAGCAAAAGTGGATGATAAATCTCAAGACTTTATAAAGAAAGCTTATAGGAGCATTTGCCAAAAGGTGAGCTAAAATGTTATCCCAAGCTCCATGGATAATTTAGAGTTTATAGGCCCTGTCATCAGTATCGTTTTATTGATCAGTATTATTTTTATAGTCATTAGTTCTACTAAATGGAAATGGCATCCTTTTGTTGCATTAACAATATCTAGTTTATTATTTGGTATTGTCGTCAACTTATGCGGTTTTATTGTGGGGAGTAAACAGGTTTTAATCCCTCATATTGTAAACGTTTATACAAATGGATTCGGCTCTCTTTTATCTGGTATTGGATTGGTCATAATATTTGGAACTTTAATTGGCAAAATTTTAGAAAAAACTGATGCCACAAGTATTATGGCTCATCATGTTTTGAATAAATTGGGCATAAATCGCTCAACTCTAGCAATGTCTTTTCTTGGTTGGATAGTTTCAATTCCAGTATTTTGTGATTCAGGCTTTGTGTTACTGTCACCACTTAAGAAATCTCTATCAAAAATAACTAAAATTCCCGTTCCCATTTTAGCTGTGTCCTTGGCTACAGGTTTATATGCTTCGCACACATTTGTACCGCCCACTCCCGGGCCACTTGTTGCTGCTGCAAATTTAGGAATTCCTTCAGGGGCTTTAATTTGGCTTATCCTACTTGGCGCTTTAGTTTCCTTAATTGCGATGTTTGTTGGTTACTTTTGGGCATTAAAAGTAACTCCAAAAATGTTGGATATAGAACTTCCTAAATTTGAAAAAATAGAAGAAGCAAATCAATTTCATTCGCAAAAGCAAAGCCATTCTTTTTTAAAAGTTATGTGGCCAATTGTATTGCCCTTAATTTTGATTGCCATAAGTTCAGTGGCTTCATTTCCTGTTGAAAGTTTACAAGGAAAACCAACCACATTAATTTCTGGCTTCTCTTTAGATTTTCTACTTTTTATCGGTCACCCATTTGTCGCACTTATTATAGGTTTTGCTGTTGCCATGCTATCGTTGACAAACAATAAACAAGAGAAAGAATCTTGGATTGTAGAAGGGCTCAAAGAAGCATCTTTAATTTTATTAATTACAGGTGCAGGAGGAGGTTTTGGTGCAATGATAAAAGCGAGTCCATTAGCCGAATATATAAAATTGTTTGTTGGACAGGGTGAACTTACACAAATATCAGCTTTGTGGATGTTGTTTTTGGTTGCGGCATTATTAAAAACAGCGCAAGGAAGTTCCACCGCAGCTTTGGTGATCACATCTTCACTAGCAGCTTCATTAATAGAACCTTTTGGTTTGGGTTTTGTTGAAGGACAAGCGATTCCTTTTGGTCCGATTTTGTCTGTTTTAGCAATAGGTGCGGGGGCAATGGTGGTTAGTCATGTCAATGATTCTTATTTTTGGGTGGTCACCCAATTTTCAGATATGTCAACGACACAAGGGTATCGAGCGCATAGTCTCGCAACTTTGTTTCAGGGACTAATTTCAATTGTGGCAGTTACTTTACTTGCTATATTGTTGTTATAATTTAAAAACTAATCTTCTAGAAAAAAACATTTAGTTTTTATTTTTACATCTAAAATGGCATCAATAAATTTAGAGTTAAAACCAAACACTTCTTTCTTCATTTTTTTATAATTAAGCGTGACATCTAAAACAGATAGATTATTTTCTTGCTCAACATTTTTAGATTTTTTGGGGTCTTTAAAATTGAGCTGACACTTGTTGTGTTCATACTCTATAATTTCATTTTGATGTATTTCTACGTTTTCAAAAAATAGTTTAATTTGCGCTTTTGTTTCAAGAGTTTCATTTTTTAATATTAAATTTTTCTTAGTAATTATTTTACTTATCTCACTTTCCTTTTTTAAAAAGAGTTTGTCGCTATCATTAATAGACTCTATTGGTAACTCAAAGTTAAAGGTTTGCTTTTCGTAATCTATAAAGCAATTGCCCTCTGAGTTTACAACGCTAACAAAATTTATAATTTCTCTATTGGTGGGTTCATTCCAAAAATTAGAAAAGTTATAAGGAATCCACTCAAAGTAAGATTTAATTTTCGTTAACTACCATTCATGCAACAATGTAATAGCAATTTTAATACCTGATTAAGGGGCAAAATTCACAACATTTATTGGCATTAGAAGTATTAATTGCGCAGACGTTGAAAAAATGAACAAAAGTTGTTATCGACGGTTGCCTCTCCATCAAATTGTGGACATTTTTACCTATCTGTAAATACTTCTAGTGTCTATAAACTTACTATTTAAATATCCACAACATTGGAGTATTTTTAGTCTTAAAGAGTCCGCATCAGGTTTGATTTTCAATCGCAATTAATGGGAGTAGTTTGTTTAGAGTGCGATTTGTTTAAGGTGCGATTTGTTTAAGGTGCGATTTGTTTAAGGTGCGATTTGTTTAAGGTGCGATTTGTTTAAGGTGCGATTTGTTT
>JAGRAE010000231.1 GCA_020435005.1 Bdellovibrionales bacterium | reverse complement strand
AAAAGGAAGAAGACCCTCAGCAAAGATTAAATTATCAATTGCATCTAGCAGAGCTGTACAAAGACCAAAAAGATCTAAAGTCATCATTATCAAGTTACAAAAAAGCATTGTATTTACAAAACACAATTGAGTGTAAAGAAAAATGTAGTGAAAATACAACGAGACTGCGTAAGTATGTTTTGGACTGGCATAAAGCTGAAAAACGCCAACCCTCACAAGCACTAATTTCTGCTTACGAACAATATTTGGAGTTTTTTCCAAATGAAGTGGATATGGCATTGTGGAGATTTGATATATTAAAGGCAAATAAAAGTTGGTCTAAAGCCATCTCAGCAATAGATAGAATTGTTGAAGTCTATGAAAAAGGTCTAGCTTCTAAGGGCAGGAATAACAAAAGCCCATTGCCCGATATAGAGAATATATTGTTAATGCAAGTAGAGATTGCAGAAATGAGTCGAAATGAAAACCTCATGAAAGACTCTTATGTGATGTATTTAACAAAGAGTAAAAAACTGAGCAAAAAAATAGATATCAGTTATCAGTTAGCACATTTAAGTTATAAAAACAAAGAATACAAAAAAGCGTCTGAGGAATTCAAAGCTATCGTTTTTATGCCTGAAGCGGTGAATAGTCATATTAGGATAAAAGCTGCAGATTTAGCGTTAGATACAATAGTTTTATTAAAAGACGATAAACTCCTTGAGGATTGGGCGCTTGAGTTTTCAAAAGCTATTCCCACAAAAGCAATCGAATATAAATCAATTGCTCGAAAATCAATATTTAACCAAACTAGTCAATTGGTCTCTAACTCACATGATGAAGCTTGGGCCACATTAAACAGAATAGATCTCAGCAATGCAAACGAAGATGAAAAATTATTGTATTTTAAAAATAAATTAGTTTTAGCAGAAAAACTGCACAAGTATACTGAGGCTAGAGATGCAGTTAGCAGCCTGTTGCAATTTAAAAACCTAAGTAAAAAAGATTATCAATGGGTTTTATCACGTCAAGCATGGTTAGCTGAAATGGCTTTAGATTTTTCAACTGCACTAAAGGTGACACAAAAAATTAATTTAGAGCCATACGTGCCTAAAGCAAAAAATTTAAAATTAGCATTATTTGCTGAGTTATCAGGTGAAAATGCAGATACCTACTACAAAAAGTACATAGTAAGTAGTCAAGATAAAGACCAACAGGTGGCTGTGGCTTTAAAATTGGTTGAAAGTAGTCAGGATGCTCTTTTGTCATTGGATAAGTACAAGAAGTATTTAATTAATAAGCCCGACTTATACACTTCTAAAGTTGTTGAATATCTGGCCTATAAAACATCTGTTGAGCAAAAATTTTCAACTTCTTGGTTCAATAAGTTATCCAAAGACAAAAATTTAAATACAACACCCTCTTTTATCTTTATGTGGAAACACAACTTTATATTAGACACACAAGAACTTGTTTCTAAGATAGAAAGCCATCGCATTAACACTCAAACTCAGAAAAAGTTAGCCAACAGTTTAAACTATCGTATTCAATTGCTGGATAAACTTGAAAAGTCATTTAATGATTCAGTATCGAAAGGCGATTGGACGGCACAACTATATAGCTTACATCATTTAGCTCGACAATCTCAGAAACTTTATGACGAACTACTTTCTTTACCTCTGCCAGAAGGATTGACTCCGGAACAGCAAATGCAATACATGCAATTGTTGTCACAACAAGCCGCCCCCTTCCATTTAAAAGCACAAGAGCTAGCTAAGAAGGAGCCTGAGTTTTGGAAGTCTGAAAATGTAATAAGTGATTTGGAAGCTAGATATAAAGACTCTTTAAAAGTACTTAGGCCATTCATCAAAAATGAATTAAACGTTTTATATAGTATAGCTTCTGATGAGATAAAAATGCAGTTAACACCAATCTTAGAGTATACATTCCCTGAAAAAGTCCAGCCTAATCTTGTGGAGTTAGAAAGAGCCAGGGATCAAGTAAGAAATCAACCCTTAGACATAGTCAATCTAGATAACTTGATAGAGTTAGAGAAAAAAATAGATAATAAAAATATGGTAAGTTATCTAATGAATCGACGCCAACAAATTCAAGAGCTTAAAGGTGAAAAACAATGAAATTTAAAATATTTTTTTTAATTATGTTTTTTTTGTCTTCAAATATTGTTGATGCAACAGAAAGTGAACAAGGCGAAAAATTAAAAACAAATTTAAGTTTTGATGAGCTGTTGATCCAAGGAAAATATCATTTTAGCGACGAAGCTGTTGTTACAGTAGAGGATGACAAAATACTAGATGCCCTTTTACCTGTCAGAAAAGACTTTAAAGACAGAGTCAAAAGAAGCGCGAGTCGACATTAGGGGGACGAGTTGAATAAGCTTTATTTATTAAATTCAAATAAAGAAACCGTTCGTGTTTTTAATCTACAAGAGACAATAGCACAACTTATTTACTGCATGGACAGTGGTCGAGTTGAGTTGGTTAAAGATGTCGAAGAATTGAAAAAGAGCAAAAGAAAATTTGAATTTATCTCAAACATTGATTTCAATAATAAGCAACAATTTCCCATTAGTATACCTGGGTGGGGGCTACTTAGCTTAAGTGAAGCTGATAATTTACATGAAAACGTCTCTTTGCCTACTGAGAATAAAAAAATTTGGTGGTCTTCATTAAGTGTGGCTTTCATTGGAGGACTCAGTTTTGCGACTATGATCCACTTTGTACCACAAATCACTCCAGCTATCGAGGATGAACTAAAGCAACATGTTGTTAAAATAATAAAACGCTCGCCTAAAATTCAACAGCAAAATGTCGTGGCCACAAAAATGGCAATGAAAACACAAAAGAGTCCTACAAAAAAGGTAAAGCAATCGGTGAACCGTGTGGGGGCTTTGGCAATTTTAGGAAGGTTGAATAAAAACACTAAACAAATGGGCGGTTTAAATTTAGGGGCTGTAAAAACTAGCCCAGGTCCTGGATTAGGTGGCACAAAAGGGAGTGGAGGCGTTCAAACTTCACTGTATGGTAAAGGTGTAATTGCTGCACCTGTAGGTGCAGGAAATAATGTACAAGGTGCCGGAGGATATGGCACCAAAGGGCGAGGTGGTGGTCAAGATGGTTTTGGTCAAATGAGTTTGGTCGGATCACTGGGTACGGCCTCGATCCCGCTGGGCAAAGAAGCGATAATTCAAGGTGGGTTAGATCAAGAGAGTATTGCTTCAGTTATTAGAAGAAACATGGGGCAGATTACTTTCTGCTACGAACAAGGTTTACAAAATGACCCAAAGTTAATGGGACGAGTAGCCGTTGATTTTACAATTGGTTCCTCAGGACAAGTAAAGATCGCGAATTTAAGTAGTTCAACTCTTCATTCACAAATTGTAGAGAATTGTATATTGATGCGTTTAAAAACCTGGAGGTTTCCTTCTCCAGAGGGTGGAGTTGACGTAAAAGTGTCTTATCCGTTTATGTTGCGCAGACTGGGTTCAGGTTAAGGAGAAAGAAATGAAATGGTTAATAATATTTATTAGTTTTTTTCTGATTTATTGTGAAAAAGATAATCTTAAGCAAGATCCTTTAGAAGGACAGCCTGATCGAATCAGAAATGGAAATCCAGCAGATCTTCGCAAGCCAGATAATCGACCAGCATGTTCACGAGATTCTTTAGTTATAGAAGCCACTCCTTCTGTAGGTGTTTTCGAAGAGGGACAGTTAGGAAAAATTACTTTTTCAGGTCGAGTTTTAGATTGTGGTACTAAAGAATATGAAATAGAAATCTTAAACAAGCCTAACGAAGCTGATTTTAACAATGGAATTTTTGAATACCTTCCGCCTGAAACATTAGTTCAGGGT
>JAGRAE010000230.1 GCA_020435005.1 Bdellovibrionales bacterium | reverse complement strand
AGGATGTAAGACGGGCCGGTCTTTTGGCACTATCTAAATACATTTTTCAACAGCACTGATGACTTGGTCTTGCACATCAGGAGTCAAATAAGGGTGCATGGGTAAGCTTACAACTTCATGAGCAGCTTTCTTGGCTACTTCTACATTATACACCTTACTTAATCCATCAAGTGCTGGTTGTTCAGAAAGTACAGAAGGGTAGTGAACGGCCGTTGGTACACCTAATTCCATCATTTTCTTTTGAAAAGACTCTCGATCTTTCACTCTTAAGGTGTACTGTGCCCATACGGAATCCCTATTGTCACTTAATTGAGGAACCTGAACACCCTCCATTACTTGAAACTTTTCAGTATAGTAGCTTGCAGCCATTTGTCTTTTTTCAATTTCCTCTTGATAAACGCTGAGTTTACTTAATAAGACAGCACACTGTAGAGTGTCGAGTCTACCATTTATTCCCAGGCGAACATGGTGGTATCGCCCTTCTTGTCCATGATTGCGAATGGAAATAAGTTGTTCATAACTTTCTTTACTATTGGTAAATATAGCTCCGCCATCGCCATAACAACCAAGAGGTTTAGCTGGGAAGAAGCTGGTTGCACCAAAATCACTTAAGTTACAACTTCGTTTGCCCTTATAAGTGGCACCAAAGCTTTGAGCAGCGTCCTCAATAACAATTAAATTATGTTTTTTTGCAATACTATTAATTTCATCCATATCTGCCACTTGTCCATACAATGAAACTGGCATTATAACTTTTGTTTTTTCAGATATGGCCTCTTCTAGCTTTTCTGGGTCCATATTAAAGCTGTTTTTTTGAACGTCGACAAAAACAGGAGTGGCATTTAATAAAGCTACAACTTCAGCCGTGGCAAAGAATGAAAAAGCAGGGACAATGACTTCATCACCAGGTTTAACTCCAACCGATAGCAATGCCATGTAAAGTGCGTCTGTTCCACTGGCTACGGTAATGCAATATTCACTACCAGTAAATTTGGCTAGTGCTTGTTCACATTCTAAAACTTCAGGTCCCAAAATATATTGACCGTGATCAAGAACTCGTTGAATGCGTTGATCAATATCCGATTTCAGTTGATGGTATTGGCTCTTTAAATCTATAAAAGGTAGGCTCACGATACTTACTCCTGGTTGGTCATCAATTTACGTGGCCCCAAATAAAAGTCAAGATAGGCTTTTGATGAGTCGTTGTAAGGCCTTCGGGAAGTTAAAAATCTCACGCCACTTGAGTTTGTATTTTTTTTTAAATTGCAGGGTGAAGTAAATGTTTGCAAATAAGCTCGATATTAAAATCAGAAGGCAAAGGTTGGTAATGTTAAAGTTTTTAATATACAGCAGACTTATTGCGCCCAGCGCAAAAACAATGACATAGATAACTTCAATTTCAAAACTTAAGCGACCTTCTGAAAGGGCTTTAATTGATTTTGAAGCGATACTTTTGGCATTAATTAAAGCATAGCCCCATGAAAGAATTTTTAATATGGGAATAGCTTCGTCAAATTTTGAGCCAAAGAGTAAGGGAATAATCCACTGGGCTGTAAGTGAAATCAAAGCGGCCAGCAAAAGTAATCCAACCAGACTTAAAAAATAATTTTCTACAATAAATAATGACCGATCTTTGATTTGTTGTAAGCGTGTGGCCATGGGAAATACTAAAAACTGAAAGGTTACCGCTATAATAAGTGCTGAACTATTGGCTATGGTGTAAGCGGCTTGATAAAGACCAATTTCTGTAAAATTAAAATGATTTACAACAAATAACATGTCCCACTGTGTGGAGTATATCCCTAGTATAAATGGCAAATAAAAACTTAACCCTTTATTTAGTAGGAGTTTTCCAATTTTATTTTCATATTTTAAGATGCCATTGTTAGCAATGGGGTTAATAATGGCTAAGAGGGCAATTAATTGTGAGATTAAAAACAAAACAACATAATTAAAAATTTCATCATTATTGGTAAAAAATAAAAACAGAATTCCAATGAGATATGACCCCATTTGTAAGACGCGGAAGAAATTAAATACTCTATAGTTTTGCTGACCCAAGAAAATTCCTTGGAAGTTTGTAGAAAACACATAAAGAGGGATAAACAACAGGTAGATATAAGCAAGTGAACCCATTTCGCCCGCTTTATTGGCTACAAAGAAATGTATAAAAGGTACACCTAGGGCCATTCCAATTAGAGAAAAGAAAGAGCTAAAGTAAAATTGTGAGCTTATCAATTTTTGAATTCTTGAGGAATGGGGATATCTTCCAATAAAATAGCTCAATGACTCATGTACGCCAAAGGTCACAAAAATAGCTATTAGTGGCTGCCAAAAGGTAAGTGAAGTGAGTAATCCACGGTTTTCAGGGCCTAATGTACGATTTATTAGGACTCCAGTTATCATTCCGCCTAAGCTTACAAAGAGTGTTATTATTGTCGTTGACTGATAAGTTCTTTTCATAATAATCCTGATAACTCTACATACTAAAAGCATATATTGTAATAGTGAAGTTAATTATCAGAAACTAAGAGGGAAACTTTTTGTATAAAGAATTTCGATCAACAGGTTTTTTGGAAACCATTTCAAATACTAGCCCCGAGGCATGGGGAGAGCACTTTAAACAGAGTAAAGGTTTGAGTCGATACCAGAAGATGGCATTTACACTCGATGAGAGGTGGAAATGGATTAGAAGTTATTTGCCCAAAAAATCTAGAATTTTAGATGCTGGTTGTGGTGCTGGGGAATGGGTGGATTTTTTAAACATAAATGGATACCAGGCAGAAGGATTGGATTATTCTAAAGATTTAATTAATAAGCTGAAAGAACATAAGCCTCAATATCACTGGTACAATGGTAATATTTTAGATATACCAATCGAAAATAATGAATTTGATGGGATAATTTCATGGGGCGTTATAGAGCATGATGAGAAAGGTCCTCTAGAGGCCATTAAAGAGTTTCACCGTATATTAAAAAATGGAGGTATGGCAATAGTCACTGTTCCCCATGATTGTAAGGCTACAAGAAAAGCCTCAGAGATGATGTTTCCGCAAAAGAAGGTCAAGGATTCTGGTGGTCATTTTTTTCAGTACTACATTGAAGTTGGTGAGTTGAAAAAGTTGTTTGAAGATTGTGGTTTTAAAGTGCATCTCAGTAAGTCTATTGGTGGTCCCTCATTAGCATTAGTTAGCCCTGGAATTTATAAAAAAGTTTTGAATTGGGGGCCTATATTTAGAATGATGAACTTATTAGTAAAATTGATTGGCCCACGATCAAAAGAATACGATCATAATATTTTATGTGTTGCAGAAAAAATATGAGTAAGAAGGTCTTAATATTCATGTTTTTATATTTGGTATCTTGTCAGCAGCAGACAAAACCGCTACCGACTTATGACAAATACAATAAAGACACACAACTAATGATTAATATTTGTAATAAGCTTTCTAAAGAGTCGGATGCTAAAACATTACATAAAATAGCCGTTTCAACACTACAGGCCCGAGTTGTAAGTTGTTCAGATTACTTTGGAGAATGTAATCAATATGGAAAATTTTTATCCTTAGCTGCTGAACTCTCAAAAGACCAAATTCTGACTGATTTAGACCGACAAGAGTTAAATAATGCCCTTAGAGACCTAGAAACAAAGGTTCGTCAGGGCAAAGCAAGATTGAAGTAATCTTTAGGCTTTGCGCGCCATATAATTGGATTCCTTTCTGTGCTTATTAGTCTATTGTTCAATCTTATGATTTCTGTAGTTATTTCTGGTGGAAGTGGAACACGCCTTTGGCCTGTCTCCAGAACTTCTTACCCTAAGCAGTTTTGTGAGTTTTACGATAAATCTTTTCTAAGAAATACTATAGAGAGGG
>JAGRAE010000022.1 GCA_020435005.1 Bdellovibrionales bacterium | reverse complement strand
GGGCAAGGTTGAATTAAATGAAGAAGAAATTACTTCATTACCTATGTTTGAGCGAGCAAGAATTGGTTTAAGTTACTTACCACAAGAAGCGAGTATTTTTAGAAAGTTAACTGTCAGAGAAAATTTACTGGTAGCGCTTGAAGCTCAAGGTAAATATGGGTCAGAAAAAAATAAAAAATTAGAAAAATTAGTTCAAGACTTTGATATAGGACATATTTTAGAAAACTACGGCTATTCTTTGTCCGGTGGTGAAAGAAGACGTGTAGAAATAGCTAGATCTTTGGCTGGTGACCCTAAATTTTTACTATTAGATGAGCCGTTTGCAGGTATTGACCCGATTGCCGTTGGCGATATTCAAAATATAATAAGAGATCTAAAGAGCAAAGGTATAGGAATTCTAATAACTGACCATAATGTCAGGGAAACCTTGGGAATTTGCGATAAGGCCTATATACTAAAAGAAGGACGTATTGAAGTGGAAGGTACGGCCGATGAAATAGCTAACTCTGAGGTCGCAAAAAAGTTTTACCTCGGGGAAAATTTTAAACTTTAGAGTGAGGAGAAAGAATGGCTCAAGGTCTTAAAATGTCCATGAAACTATCACAACAACTGAGGATGACTCCACAGTTGCAACAAGCTATTAAGTTGCTTCAGTTGTCACGTGTTGAGCTTGAAGATGCTATTCGCAAAGAATTAAACGAAAATCCTATATTGGAAGAACTTCACGAGACATCTGAAGACGATGCCGCCAAAAATAATGCACAAACCTCTAGTGATGTTACATCTGCTGACTCCACAACAGTGGATGCTTCAGATCCAACAAAACAAGATGAATTTGAATGGGAAAACTATATTGAAAATCAAAACCGCACGGCCCCTTCTTCGGCAGGTAATTCAGATGAGATAATGAATTATGAGAATATAATTTCTCAAGCGACAACACTTCAAGATCATTTGTTGTGGCAGGTGGGTTTATCTGGTTTTAATGATGAAGAAGAAGTCATTGCCCGTATTTTAATAAGTTACATTGACGATGATGGTTGGATTAAAACTAAATTTGAAGATATTGCTGAAGAAGAAGGGGTGGATGTTCAAGACTTGGAAGATATATTGCCATTTGTTCAAGAATTTGATCCACCAGGAGTTGGTGCGCGTGATTTGAAAGAGTGTTTGCTTATTCAAGCCAAACACTTTGAAGAAGACACACATGATTTGGTTGCGCTCATCAATAATCACTTGAAGGATTTAGAAAAGAAAAACTATCCTGCCATTGCCAAAGCCATGGAAATGGATGTTGAAGTAGTTGTGGAGATGTGTAAAATTATTTTGAGCATGGACCCTAAACCGGGCCGCATTTTCATGACTCAGGATACTCACTACGTAACTCCTGATGTTTATGTTTACAAGGTGGGCGAAGAATATGTTGTTTCACTTAATGAAGATGGATTGCCACGTTTAAGAGTTTCTAACCTCTATAAAAATTTGTTAAAAAGTCAAAAAGAGACAAAAGACAAAGGTACTCAAGATTACATCCAAGATAAATTGCGTTCAGCCGTATGGCTTATTAAATCTATCCACCAACGACAGCGTACAATTTATAAAGTAACTGAGAGTATTGTTAAGCATCAAACTGAATTTTTTGAAAAAGGTCCCTCTCATATCAAACCAATGATTTACGGGACATAGCCAATGATATTGGTATGCATGAGTCTACGGTGAGTCGTGTGACAACTAATAAATTTGTGCACACTCCACGGGGTATTTTTGAGTTAAAATACTTCTTTAACTCTGGAATTGGCAAAACCGACGGTGATTCTGTAGCTTCGGAATCGGTTAAATTAAAAATTAAAGAATTAGTGGGTAATGAAGATCCAAAAAAACCTCTATCCGACCAAAAAATAGTAGAATTGCTTAAAAAAGACGGAATTAAGATTGCCCGCCGTACAGTGGCTAAATACAGAGACATGTTAAAAATACTTCCGTCGTCTAAACGCAAGAAGTATTTTTAGTTATTATTTTTTTTTATGAGTCTAACTGAGCATAATAAATCTAAAAACTGTTCTCTTAAATGGATTTTTGAAGCCTCTATTTTAAATTCAGGTCTCTTTTTATAATCCATGTTGGCATTGTAAGTTTTTAAAGCTATCTTCAAGCCTTCAATAAATAATCGAGTGTATGTAGGGTCTTTTTTCTTAAGTTTATTGCGGAAATTATTGTCTAAGTTGATGAGACCGATTTCCTCTAATCTTTCTTTAATTCTTTTATATTGTTTATCTGAATACTCAGTCATTCGAGAGATATTTTCTGCTAAGTCTAGAAAAAATAAATCGACGCTTAAAATGTCTCCATCTTCTGGAATGACTGGAAGGTAGTCTTCCAAGCTGTAAAACACGGCTGCTGCCCCAACATTTTTGTTGTGGAATTCTTGAAGTACTAGTTTTTCTAGTTCTTCACTATTGAGTTCACAGCCAGCACACTGATAAAGCGTATTTATCAAATTTTGGTCAAGGCCATTTGTTTTTGAATCAATTGTAGAAACGAAAACGGCATAATGTGGTCGCAAGTCTCCCAATTTTTCAGCCATTAAGTACAAATTTGCAGGGTTGCCAACGATGGCAAGGTTAAGAGTTTGCCTTTCACCATAGTCAGTTATTAAGTTTTTTTCTGCTTTTAGTTCACTATGGGTAGCCACTTTTACTTCTAAACCGTGAGCCCACTTTAAAATGGTAGAGTTCAGTTGTGCTAGATTGTTATTTTTTAGAGGAGGTCCGGCATCTATGGTGATTAACAAGGCAATATCTGGATCAGAATCATTAGAGGCATTGCCTATCTTTTCTAGCCAGCCTAAGGACTCTCTAAGATTGCCTTTAAAATGAAGGGCATGTGAATTGATTTGTTCGATGCTGAGATTTGTGAGTGCATTGTCGCAGAGCTCGACAAAGCTAGCTTTAGCTATATTAAAACTGCCAAATCCTAGAAAAATAACCACTAAAAACTTACAAAAACTCATAACCAGGCCTTTCATTCGATCTGACGCACTATATCATAATTATTTAATGGAGACAAGAGGGGCATAGAAAGTCATCTCCTTGTCAAAACTTTATACAGCTAACTCAAGAAACAAACTCTTTGAGCTGGCACAGAAGTTGTAAAAATGATTGTAAGAGTTCGTATTTTAAAATCCAAAAAAAATATAGGTAAATTTATGATTAATTATCTAAATATAAAAATGTTTGTATATGCCATATTCACTTTTATGTCTATTGCTGTAAAAGCTGATGAAGTAAAAGATTTGATAGAAGCTGAGTTGGTTCAGGTCCAACGTCATTGCGAAGCTAGCTTTAATAGTTTTTATGATGAACCTGGATTTGTTGAGATTTGTATCCAAAACAAAATAGAGAGATTAAAAAATGGTGATCCTGTTGGAGCCGTTTTAGGAAATTTGTCTAATGAACAATATGAACAGTTGAACTCGGCAGAGACTAAGGATTTTAGAGAGTGCATGAAAAAAGAGCACCCTTTATATGGTGATAGAGAAAAATGTTTCAAGGAAACTGGTTCTAGAACTGATGCATCTTATTGTTTTGATTGTCAAAACCAACGTTATTCCAACAAAGATTGGGATGAAGTTGGCAATTCTTTTAGAGAAATCGAACAGGAATTAAAATTTATTAATGGTAGGCTGCAAAAGTTTAATCCTCAGCTTTAATCAAAGGAAGTACCTGAATGTCTCATTATAGACCAGTATCTTTGTTTATAATATTCGTAAAACTGTTGGAATTTTAATATCTTAAAAGTTTAGATGCTAATTAATTAATAAGAAATGATATTTTTTGAGACAACTTTGTATCTTTCTGATTAAATATATGTGTATATATCTAATCAACTTTGGGGGTAGGTATTAAAGCTATATACTTGTTGTGTTTAACTGTTGTATTTTTAACTACTTCTGGTTTTAGAAATTATTATTACCCAAATAAACAATTGCATGTATTGTTAAGTGATCCGGGCTTAGCAAAATTGCAGCCTGATGAAGCTCTGGAGAAAAAATTAATTGAATTAGTAGACAATTCTGTAAGTGGCTCGATTATTAGAATGTCATTTTTTAGAATTACATCTATGGATCTGGCGAATTCACTCGTCTCAGCTTTTAAAAAAGGTGTAAAAGTAAGAGTTATAGTTAATAGAGAAGCAGAGTCTTCAGCTATAGATTTATTAAAAGTAAATCTTTCAGGTGAAAGTTTTATTTTACATTGTGGAGATAGTACAAGAAAAAGTTGTATGGGTGTTGGAATTAATCATAATAAATTTGCAATGTTTTCCACGACTAAATCAAATATTGAAAATTTAGGTTTAGTAAAAGTTGAAAATGTAACTGTTCAAACATCTTCAAATATGACTTCGCCACAACAAAATATGTTTAATGACATGATAATCTTTTATAATAATTTATCTGTTTATGAAATTTACAAACAATATTTTACAGACCTAAAGTCTAATGTTTTAAAACCAAATTACTTTCAAGAGAGAATGAGTACTCCACCATATGGTATTTCTAATGAAAATAATATTGATATAAAATTTTATTTTTTTCCAAGAAATGATGGTGCGGATACAATTTTTAATGTTTTAAATAATGTAAAATGTGAAAAAGGCCTTTCTTCAGTTAGAATTTCTATGGCCCATTGGAAAAATGATGATAGAGGTCAAATGTTAGCAAACAAATTGGCTGAACTATTAAGGATGGGTTGTAATGTTGAAATACTTGGCTCTAAAAACATCTCAGACCATGGTGAATATGCAACAGCTTTTCATTATATTAAGAGCTTAAGTATAAATTTAATATCTGTTCCTGAGTCAGCGAAAGCCAGTATTCACTCAAAGTTATTATTAGTTTCATCAAAGTATGGTGATAATGCTGAATTTAAGGAATTAGTTTTTACAGGATCACATAATTTTACAAAAGATGCCCTAAGTGAAAATGATGAAACGTTACTCAAAATTGATGATTCTAGAGTTTATAATCAGTATTTAGATTATTGGTTATATATGAAAAATCAAATCAAAGATAGTATAGATCGTGAGAGAATGTGTATTTAGTAAATTCATTTCTCATTTTTTACAGTTTTGTATTCTGATGATAGTTTTACATATAGTGGCCTGTGGTCAGAACCAATTAAGGGTCCAGTTTTATATTCAATAACTTTTAAGTTTTTCGATAGACAGTGGTCTAAAGGTAATCCAGGAATAAACTTACTACTTGGCCATGTATTGGGAACTCCATTTTCTAATTTATAATCTAATTTTGAATAATTTAAAAATTTCTGAAAAATAGAACTCCATGGTGTTGTATTGAAATCTCCACAGGTTAATATTGGGCCGTTAACTTCACTAATCCTATGAGACAATGTTTCAAGATAACGATCACGTAGGAGTGTTCCATAATTACCTATCGGAGGGTGAGGATGCAATAAAAATAAATCCAAATTACCAATCTTGCTATTATTTTTTAATTGTAATGCAGGTATCATATTTTTACGATCTATAATTACGTTTTCAACTACCAAATGAGTTTTACTTAAAACAGCCATGCCAAAATTACTTTCTCTTATGATAGCTTTTGTATAGGGATACAGTGTATTTAACTTCCGTATTTCATTAAACCATTTAGCATTTACTTCAACTAAAAAAACTAAGTCAGGTTTATATTCTAATAAGTATTTTATAACTTTACTTTTATTAATATTGTTTGAGTTTATATTAGCATAAAAGACATCAATATATTTTGTTTGAGTTAATTCTATACTTTTATCTGAAGATCTATATCCCCAGTAAGGAAGAACATTATAAGTTGTGATTAAAAGCGTTAATAGGTTTATTGTGAATAAAAATTTTTTATAGTTAGGTAATATCCAAATTAAAATTAAAAAGAAAGCACTCATAAAGAGATACCATTCCTGAAATTGAGTTAAAATTGAAAAGAACCAATGAGCATAATCAAAAATAGACAAAATAACAGATACAAGAATAACTAGGGAAGAAGAGATAACAAACTTAGTTAGAATAATACCCTCCAGGTATACTTTTTAGTCGAGGTTTATTAACTCTCAATTGTTTATTTCTTAACTTGTTTAGTCCTTCTTTTTCAATGTCACTTAATTCTAAAGGGTTATTAGATTCGATACTTTTTTTAAAAAAATCAATTCCTTTTTTATTATTAAATAAATCCATTTCTTTTTCTGCTTTTGATTGAGTGGAGTCTTCTTCATGCGCATTAAGAAATATTTCAGCTTTTTTAATACCTAACTCTTTTGCTAGTAAAACGCTCCATACAAAATGTCTAAAAGCGTCACTTTCATCTTCTCTGCTCATTTTTCCAAAAATATTTTTTGTTAATTTATCAACTTTGTCTTTCGCTTGAAACACTTTAAAAGCTTCCAAAGGTTTGTTTGCTACTAGCAGTTTATCCCCTTCGGTTAAGCGTGGAGCATATTTTAGCATTTTTTCTAATGTCGACTTTGAACAAAGTTCTTCACAATCTAAAGGACATGAAAAAGAACTCATATCAACAGGTGTAATTAAACATTTTTCCTGACATTCCTCAGTTTTTGGTGTTAGTCCAGACTTTATAAACCAACTAAGACACTCTTCAGCAAAGACGAGGTTTGAAAATGCAATAAAAATTAAAAAAGTTAAAAAGTTCATATATTTAAGTTATTTTCTCATAACATATTAAACAATTTTATATATATTTAATACTATTCTATATGGCTTCATTGCCATGTGTTACGCGGAGGATTAGAGAGAGTTTAAAGGTAAGCGCTTTTTTTCTTTGTGTTTTAAATAAAAATAAACACAAGCAAAGCCAGAGATATGTCCAATAAAATTAACGCCATAGATTTGCATAAAGGGCATGCGGATTAAATCAAAGAAAATGTAAAAACCTATGAGATACTTTGCAGGGATCGTCATAAACCGAATTAAAGTTATAAAAAAGAAAATGCACTCAATTTTTAAGGCTGGATACAAAACAAACACACCTGCCATTACACCGTAAATGGCAGCCGAAGCTCCCAAAGTGGGCGGAGCATCTATAATGCCAATCCAATCAATTAGGGTGTAAATAACATGTGAGGCTACTCCTGAAAGTAAATATAATAAAGTAAACTTTAAAGGACCTAGTAAATTTTCAAGCACGACACCAAATAATAATAGGAAATACATGTTGCCAATGAGATGCATCCAATTACCATGGTGAAACAAAGGGGTGATTAAACTTAATAGAGTTGGATTTTGTGGATCGAAACTTCGGTAGTTGGATAGTCCTACACTTTTTTTTAGATATTGTTGTTGTTTAATTAGTTGTTCAAGGTGTTCTTGATCGACGTCTATACTTTCTTGCAACTTATCAATATTTAATCCTAATAAAAATATAGCGGCCTGTGGGCAGCTAAGATCTTCTTTTTCATCGAGTTCGTGCCAAATCTCATTCATGTATTCTAATGTTAATTCAGTTGAGGAGTTTTCTTTCATACAATACTTAAGGATTCTAGTGTTTAGATCTTCGTGTGTAGTAGTTAAATGTATGGCTGCACATATAAGTATTATAATAATTGTCACGATAGGAATTTGCCCTAAAGGAAAAACAGCTCTTAATGGAAATATCATAAATGTAATTTAATAGGATTGTTTTCAAAAGGGAAATGTAATATGGCCTTTGTATGGAAAAATTTTGTGTGCAAAGCCTAATAGGCCCCATTGAAGTTCAAATTATTAACGACAGAGTTGAAAGTATTTCTAAGGCTTCCAGGTACTACACAAACAAAAAATTATCCAATATTGCTAGTTCTATTAAAAAACAACTTGAAGACTATTTGTGGGGTCATTCAAAAAACTTTAAATTTGAAATAGCGGATAAGGGTACAACTTTTCAAAAAAAAGTTTGGCAACACTTACGCAAAATTCCCTTTGGTCAGACGCAAACATATTCTCAAATTGCAAAACAAATTGGTCATCCGGGAGCGGCGAGGGCAGTTGGAACCGCTTGTGGTAAAAACCCGTGGCTTTTATTTGTACCATGCCAACGGGTTATTGCTGCAAATGGCACTTTGGGTGGATTTGCCTTGGGTTTAAACGCTAAAAGTAAGTTGTTAAAACTCGAACAAGAAAAAAAGTAACGCTGTTTTTTTTTGAGACTGGTTTTCTGAATTTCTCGCCTCTTTAAATTCTTGTTAGTAAACTGTAAGGACTACCTTTTATTATCTTCTTCAGGAGGTTCCTATGAACGTTGACGTTCGCTTCAAAAAGTTAGATCACTCAGAGAATTTAGTAGATTACATAAATGAGAAAGTTGAAAAACTTTCTATGTATTGTCGTGGTCATGTACATGTTCATTTTGATATTTCTAAACAGGGACGAAAGATGATCACAGAAATTAATTTTTCTACCAAATTAAATAATTATCATGCGCAGGCTTCAGCCGATAATTTTTATTCTTCAGTGGATCAAGCCTTAAACAAAATATTGAGACAGGTGAAAAAACACCGGCAAAAGCTGAGAATGCACAAAAATTACGCAATGAACCATGAGCGTGATGCTGCTTAAAAGTCCGCTCTTGACCACCCTGTAATCATTAGATATCACAAGCTTTACTTTATAAAGTTTTATTATTTCTATTATGCTGGCAGCAGGGTGGTTTATATGAGTCAATATTTTTTTACAAGTGAATCAGTTTCCGAGGGTCATCCCGATAAAATGGCCGATCAAATCAGTGATGCGGTATTAGATGCATTATTGGCTCAAGATCCCAAAAGCCGTGTCGCTTGTGAAACAATGATCTCTACGGGTTTTGTAATGCTTGCGGGAGAGATTACTTCAAAGGCAAATATTGATTATCCAGGTATTGTTAGACAGACAATTAAAGAAATTGGTTACGATCATGGTGACAAGGGTATTGATTATAAAAGTTGTGCTGTAATGAGTTCTTTAGATCAACAAAGCCCCGATATTGCTATGGGAGTCAATGATGATGGAAAAGAGCAGGGAGCTGGTGATCAGGGAATTATGTTTGGCTATGCCGTCAATGAAACACCAGAATTTATGCCCCTAACGATCAGTCTTTCACACAAATTAGTAAAAAACTTGGCAGACTTAAGAAAGTCTGAAAAGGTGAAATGGTTGCGTCCGGACAGTAAATCTCAAGTGACTGCCCAATATGAAAATGACAAATTAAAACGCGTTGATTCAGTCGTGATTTCGACTCAACATGCTCCAGAAGTTTCAAATGATGAAATTAGAGCGTTCATTATTGAAGAATTAATTCAAAATACAATTCCTTCAGAATTCATTGATAACCAAACTAAATTCCACATTAACCCTACAGGACGTTTTGTTCTGGGGGGACCACATGGAGATTGTGGCTTAACAGGTCGCAAAATAATTGTAGATACTTATGGTGGCCATGGTGCTCATGGTGGAGGAGCCTTTTCAGGTAAAGATCCTAGTAAAGTAGATCGTTCAGCTGCTTACGCTTCTCGTCATATAGCTAAAAATATCGTGGCAGCAGGTTTAGCTGACAAATGCTTAGTGCAAGTGGCTTATGCCATTGGAGTTGCAGAGCCTATGAGTATTTACATTAATGACTATGGTACAAGTAAAGTCGGTGCCGATAAAATTACAGATGCTGTTAAAAGAGTTTGGAGCTTAAAGCCTGCTGATATTGTAAAGAACTACGATTTGTTGAAGCCAAAATATCGTCAAACAGCTGCATATGGTCATTTTGGACGAGAAGAAGAGGGCTTTACATGGGAAAAACTAGATAAAGTTGAGGCATTAAAGAGTTCCCTCTAAAGGTACCTGCTACTTTTTTCTGGAAACAGTGCAAAAACTCTGACCCAATATAATTAGATACCATGACCTTTTGTTGCCATAGGTTGCAATAGGTTGTAGCTATAGCATTCATGGCTAGAAAAGTAGCAACGACTATTTATATTACTGAAGAGCAACAGATCTTATTAAGAGAGTTAAACGTTCGCTCTAAAGTGCCCATTGCCGAGTATATTCGACAAGGGATTGATTTAGTTTTAGATCAAAATAGAGAACTGTTACCCGGCCAGCTTGAACTAGACCCTTTACCCTACGGCGGAAGTCCCACAACTAAGAATTATGGATCCAAAAAACATACGTAACTTTTCAATAATAGCCCATATTGACCACGGTAAATCGACGCTGGCAGATGGTTTACTAGAGGTCACTGGTAGCCTGTCTGATCGAGAAAAAAAACAACAGTTCCTCGATAACATGGATATTGAGCGTGAGAGAGGAATCACAATAAAGGCACAAACAGTGCGTTTAAATTATAAGGCAGATGATGGGCAGATATATCAATTAAATCTTATCGATACACCCGGACATGTTGATTTTTCATATGAAGTATCAAGATCTCTTGCCGCATGTGAAGGCGCATTGTTAGTTGTAGACGCGGCCCAAGGAGTTGAAGCACAGACTCTAGCCAATGTTTACTTGGCGCTTGAAAACGATTTAGAAATTGTACCTGTTTTAAACAAAATTGATTTGCCTGCAGCAGATCCTGATGGAGTTAAGCAGCAAATTGAAGACGCTATAGGTATTGACGCCTCAGAAGCTATTCCGGCAAGTGCAAAAGATCGCATTGGTATCCACGAAATATTGGAAGCCGTTGTAGCTAAAATCCCTCCACCAAAAGCTGATCGCTCACTACCATTAAGAGCTTTAATTTTTGATTCTTGGTTTGATAACTATCAAGGTGTAGTTGTTTTAGTTCGCGTGGTTGATGGCGAAATTAAGAAGGGTGACAAAATTAAATTTATGGCCAGCCAACAAACCTATGAAGTTTTAAAACTAGGAGTTTTTGCCCCTTTTGCCCGAGTTTTAGATCAATTAGAGGCTGGAGAAGTGGGTTATATCATATGTGGGATAAAAGATATTCGCGATGTAGCCGTTGGTGATACCGTCACTCACGTTAAAAGTGCTACTCGTCAAGAAGCTAAAAATCCCCTTCCCGGATTTAAAAATGTTAAACCAATGGTTTTTTCCGGAATTTTTCCCGTGGATTCTTCTGATTTTCCAGATTTGAAAGAGGCTCTTGAAAAATTAGCTCTTAATGATTCCAGTTTTACATACGAAACAGAAAGTTCAGCCGCTTTAGGTTTTGGTTTTCGCTGTGGTTTTTTGGGTTTGTTACACATGGAGATTGTGCGCGAACGCTTGGAGCGAGAGTTTAAATTGTCATTGATCAGTACGGCTCCTAGTGTGGTGTACAGACTCTTTACCAATGATGGAAATGTATTTGATTTAGAAAACCCCTCTAATTTGCCAGACCCTACAACCATCGATCATATCGAAGAGCCACTTGTTGATTTAACTTTGCATACACCAACAGAATATATCGGTGGACTTTTGAAGTTGTGTGAAGACCGCCGTGGTATTCAGCAAAAAATGGAATATATAACTGAGTCAAAAGTTATGATCCAATACAAATTACCACTGAATGAAATGGTTCTGGATTTTTACGACAAGCTAAAGTCTATTTCAAAAGGTTATGCTTCAATGGAGTACGAAATTAGTGAGTATCAAACTGCTGATATTGTTAAAATGGATGTCATGTTAAACAGTGAACCTGTAGATGCGCTCTCAATTATGGTTCATCGTTCAAAAGCACAAATTCGAGGTAGACAATTGACCGAAAAACTAAAAGAATTAATACCTAGGCAACAATTTAAAATTGCTATTCAAGCTGCCATTGGTTCAAAAATTATTGCTCGTGAAACTCTGGGTGCTTTGAGAAAAGATGTAACTGCAAAATGTTATGGTGGTGATATTACACGAAAAAGAAAATTACTCGAAAAGCAAAAAGAAGGAAAAAAGAGAATGAAACAAATAGGTACTGTAGATGTACCGCAAGAGGCTTTCCTAGCGATATTGAAAGTGGAGGATTAATGAAATTTGATAAGAAGTTTTGGACAGAGGGAACAGGGTCAATGATTATTGCTGTTCTCGTAGCTTTAACTATACGTTGGGCTTTTATGGAAGCTTATGTGATTCCTTCGGGAAGTATGTTGCCGAGCTTACTTATTCATGATCACATTTTTGTAAACAAGTTTGTATATGGTGTTCGATTTCCTTTTACAGAAAAATGGATGTGGCGCAATCAAGAGCCTAAGCGTGGAGAAGTTATTGTTTTTCGTTATCCAGAAAGTCCAGATACATTTTATATTAAACGTGTTGTGGGAATTCCTGGTGATCGTGTTTTTTATGAAAATGGTGATCTTTACATAAATGATGAGTTGGTTGAGAAGCGTGTACCACAAGAGTTAAAATCAGATTATGACTGGGTTCGTGATGAAGATTTAGGAGATGGGCCTGGTGCAAAAAATTACTATGTACATTGGGTCGAAAAACTGGGCGAACATAAATATTCAACTCTTCTTAGAAAAAATAGAGATTGGACTAACTTTGGGCCTTACACTGTTCCTGAAGACAGTTATTTTGTTATGGGTGATAATAGAGATAATTCAAGAGATAGCCGCCTCTGGCAGACCACACATTTTGTTCCAAGAAAATACTTAATCGGAAGAGCTATGTTTGTGTGGTTGAGCTGTGATGAAACATTGCCGGTTGTTTCATTTTTATGTAATCCCTTAGAGCTTCGTTGGAAGAGGTTCTTTCATTCGGTTCACTAGAATGAAAAAATCAAAAAAGGCTACATTAAAAGGCAGTTTTTTGTGGCTCTTTTTTTCAATATTGGCTTTTTTAACTATACGTTGGGCTTTTGTTGAACCTTTTGTTATTCCTTCTGGGAGTATGATTCCCAACCTATTAATTCACGATCATATTTTTGTTAATAAAATGGCCTATGGCTTGCGCTGGCCCTTTAGTAAGGAGTGGTTAACAGATATCCAAGAGCCGAAAAGAGGGGATGTCGTCGTCTTTCGCTCTCTGGATGAGGACTCATTCTACATGGTCAAGAGAGTGTTAGGGTTGCCGGGCGAACAAATTGAAATCACTGATGAGGGGAATATAATTATCAATCAAAAGCCTTTACTGCGCAATAATATTAAGGATCCGGATGTTGATGTAGAAATTCAGAAGTATGATGAATTAGACTTACAAGAGAATATAAATCAAATAGATTTTCATCGTGAACATTTCTCAGATAAAAAAGTATTAGTAATGAATAGTAAGGATTCCTTTAGTGCTGGGGCCGGACATTTTCAAGTGCCTGAGGGTCATATTTTTCTTATGGGAGATAATCGAGATAACTCGAGAGATAGTCGATTTTGGGGGGTTTTGCCTCTCACTCACTTAATAGGCAAGGCTAAAATTATTTGGCTCAGTTGTCAAAAAACTTTAGTTTCCGCTCCTTTTTTATGTGATCCAACATCAATTCGTTGGAAACGCTTTTTACATACTGTAAACTAAATTGGATGGCCCAAAAAAAAGCTCCAATCGGTGTAGAAGATAACATTAAAAAAGTTTTAAGAGAGTACTCTGAAGCTTTGTTATTGGCCATTGTTATTGCCCTTTTAGTGAGAGTTTTTATTTTTTCCTCATATAAAATTCCTACTGAAGCCATGGTGCCAACTTTGCAAGTTGGAGATTTTATAATTGGCTCTAAGTTGAGTTATGGTTTTAAGTTGCCTTTCATAGAAAAACAATATTTCTCCAAGCTACCTAAAAGAGGTGAAGTTGTTATATTTAAATGTAAAAAATCTGGTGCTAGTGAATGTATAAAACGCATTGTGGCTTTGCCCGGTGATCGGGTACAGATAATTAAAAAAAATCTATTTATAAATAATAAGAAAGCGGATTATCAATTTTTACCTTTAGAAAAAGATGGACAAGCAAATGTCATTGAAAAAATTGGCCAATCGGAGCGCATCATTTCCATCACTCATAGTCGTGTTTTAGAAAATTATGGGCCAGTAGTTGTACCGCCTAAACATTTTTTTGTATTGGGTGATGCGCGAGATAGCACCGAAGACTCCAGAGTTTGGGGAATGATTCCTTTCAAACATTTGCAAGCGAAAGCACTCTTTGTGTGGATGTCATTAGATTGGCGTGATTATTGGGCAAAAAAGGGCGCAGTAAGAGTGAGATGGGATAGGATCTTTAAAAAAATAGAATGAATATTTGACTTTAGCCTATGTACCTTTATATATTGACCGCTAATGTCATTTTATGGTTGTTCTCTTCTAAGTACCCAAAAATTTTCCTTAGAAAAGGTCACTCAACTTTTTTCTTTAACAAAAACTATTGAATCGGCTCTCATAAATAATTCATTGGAGTTTTCAGCTCAGTGGCAAGAACTATTGCAGCAAAAAGTTGCGATGTTGGTTTTTTTCGAGCCTAGCACTAGAACTTCTTTAAGTTTTCAAATGGCCTGTGAACGAATTCGACTGCCCTATATTAATTTCCCTGCTTTTGAGCAAAGTAGTTTGATTAAGGGGGAAAGTTTTGAAGACACTCTTTTCAATGTAGCTGCAATGAAGCCTGACTTGATTATATTGCGTTCAAGTAAGGGCAATGAAGTCACCGATTTTTTAGAAGAATTAAAAATTCCAGTAGTCAATGCGGGGAGTGGAGTTGATGGACATCCTACGCAAGCTTTATTAGATGCTTACACTATTCAAAAAAGATTGGGATCAGTGGAAGGACAAAAAGTTTTAATCGTTGGCGATGTGACTCATAGCCGTGTAGCCTCATCAAATCTAGATTTGTTGAGATTATTAGGGGCAGAAGTAGCCATCTGCGGACCAGAAGAGATGATGCCTAAAAATGAACCAAAGTGGCAAGAAATAAAGTCTTTTAATAATTTGGAAACCGCATTAGAGTGGGCAACGGTTTGTATGGGATTGAGAGTGCAGTTGGAAAGACATAATAATAAAAATGGCATCACTACTAAAGAATATAGTCAAAACTACTGTTTAAACCCAGAGAAATTAAAAATTCTTTCGCCAAATGGCCTTATTATGCATCCTGGCCCTTTTGTTAGAGATGTTGATTTTTCAGCTGAACTTTTACATGATCCACGCTGTGCTGTGCATGCACAAGTAACACACGGAGTTTATATTCGTGCAGCAATTTTAGTTTCAATACTTGTGGAAGGAATGGCTTCATGAATGGTTATTTAGTTTTGGAAACGGGTGAAGTCTATAAAGGAATATTCAGAGGTGGGCAAAACCGTGCTGGTGAAGTGGTATTTAATACCTCACACTCTGGATACGAAGAAATGGCCACGGACCCATCTTATTACAATCAAATTTTATTAACTACAGCCCCCATGCAAGGTAACTATGGTGAGTCTAATAACGTTTGGGAATCAAAAAATATTTGGATTCAGGGATTTATTTGTTTAGAGATGCAAAATTCTCCCAGAGACAATAGTTGGTTGCAAAAACTAACATCACATAATGTTCCTATTTTAACAGATTTGGATACCCGTTCTATAGTCTTAAGATTGAGAGAAGCTGGGACCGTTTGGGGAGCTATAGTCTCTGCGACAGACGAACGCCAGGCCAAAGAAATAGCCAATCTGCTAATTAATGAAAAAAAGACTGAAGATAAAGATTGGGCTTTTAAAGTCAGTTCACAAGAAGCTTATGAATTGGACGGACCAATTAGTAATGGCGTAAAAGTGGCTGTTTTAGACTTTGGCTCAAAGAAAAATATATTACATGAATTGCAACTACGCTGTGAAAAGGTAAAGGTATTTCCTTTGCGTTCAAATGCTGAAGAAATTAAAAGTTGGCAACCCCATGGAATTATGTTGTCTAATGGACCTGGTGATCCAAAAGATGTGGCGCAAGCACCTGATACTATAAAAGCCTTGCTCGGGTGGAAGCCTATTTTTGGTATTTGTATGGGGCACCAGATTTTATCTTTAGTTTTGGGCGCAGATACCTATAGATTAAAGTTTGGTCACCGTGGGAGTAATCATCCCATAAAAGATAAGATCTTAAATAAAATATATATGACAAGTCAGAATCACAGTTACGCGGTAGATCCCAAAACAATTCCCGATGATGTTGAAGTTACACATATTAATTTAAATGATGGCACGATAGCTGGAATTAGAAATAAAAACTTAAAGTGTATGAGTGTACAATTTCATCCAGAAAGTCACCCTGGTCCACACGATGCTGTTGGGTTATTTGATGAATTTTTAAGGCAGCTCCAATGACATATGATGATTTAATTGATGAAGTAATGTTATTGTTTTCACAAAACAAGTATGAAAATGAAGTGGCATCGGCAAAGAATGAGTTTCATCGTGCAGCTGGCATTTTTGATGAAGAATCCATTGACGTTGAAAATAAAATCAATTTATTTATGGATTGGTACTTATTTCATCGTCCATTAAGTTTAGATGGTGTTAGACCAATCGATAAAATATGTAAGGGTGAAATTAAACCAAATTTAGAAATACCAGATGATCGTTTAAAAAGTTTCTGCTCTAGCCGACATAGTTTGTTTGAGTTTATTAAGGTTAAGGGTGAAGATGTGTATGTGAAAGATTTATTTTCTAATTACAAAACAGTACTAAAAAAATCACCAGTTACCTTGGGTTTTTCGAAAAGCGAAATTTTTTCTGCAAGATTATTTGCATTGAATGATACTTTTGTGTTTTCAAAGGCTTTTTGTATTCACCCAGAGCAAGCCTGTAAATATATTTTAAAAGAAGTTAAAAAAATTAAAAAATTAAGTGATGAAGAAAGAGATCAGAAAAGGTTTGATTTAATTTTTAGGCTCTTAAAAATGCGCTATAAAATTGATCAATACAAGCACATTAAATTAGAAGAAATTTATACAGATGAACCCAAATTGAGAATTTAATATGTCTGTTAATAAAAATTTAAAAAAAGTTGTTATATTTGGAAGTGGACCCATAGTTATTGGTCAAGCCTGTGAGTTTGACTATTCAGGAACGCAAGCCTGCAAGGCCCTAATGAAAGAAGGATTAGAGGTTATCTTAATTAACTCTAACCCAGCAACTATAATGACAGATCCAGAAATTGCGACACGTGTTTATGTTGAACCTTTAAAAAAGCCATTTGTTAAAAAAATATTGGAAAAGGAACGTCCCGATGCAGTAATTCCAACATTGGGCGGACAAACGGCCTTGAATCTTGCTTTGGATCTTTATGAAAGTGGAATTCTTGAAGCTTTAAATATTGAGTTATTAGGAGCAAAACCAGATGTCATTCGTCGTGCTGAGGATCGTGCTGAATTTTGTAAAGTGCTAGATTCGGTGGGAGCAAAGTACCCCAAAAGTATAATGATCAAAACTTTTGAACAAGGCCTTAAGGCTGGTGAAAGTTTAGGTTTCCCATTAATACTAAGACCCAATTATACACTCGGTGGCGGAGGAGGTGGCATAGCTTACTCCTTAGAAGAATATAAAATTAAATTAGCAGCCGGTTTACACGAAAGCCCAACTTCAGAAGTTTTAGTGGAAGAAAGTATTTTAGGGTGGAAAGAGTTTGAACTTGAAGTAATGCGTGATAAAGCGGGAACTTTTGTCGTTATATGCTCTATTGAAAATATTGACCCTTGTGGTGTTCATACAGGTGACAGTATTACCGTGGCTCCTCAACAAACTCTTACTGATGTACAGTATCAGGCCATGCGCGATGAGGCGCAAAAAATTATTAATGCTGTAGGTGTTGAAACTGGTGGTGCTAATATTCAATTTGCTGTGAATCCTGAAAATGGTGAACGCGTGGTTATTGAGATGAATCCTCGAGTAAGTCGTTCATCGGCATTAGCCAGTAAAGCTACTGGATTTCCTATTGCAAAAATAGCGGCCTTGTTAGCTGTTGGTTACACACTTGATCAAATACAAAATGACATTACAAAATCGACTCCAGCATGTTTTGAACCAGCCTTAGATTATGTTGTTACAAAGGTTCCACGTTTTGCTTTTGAAAAGTTCTCTGGTGTTAAAGATTCTTTAACTACTCAAATGAAGAGTGTGGGTGAAGCCATGGGCATAGGTAGAACTTTTAAAGAAAGTTTGCAAAAAGCGCTGATTTCTTTAGAGAAAACAGATATCCCTTTACCCTACATTCAATGGACAGAAGAGCAATTGACGATGCCTAATAGTCAACGCTTACGTTATATAGCACAAGCCTTAAGAGATGGTTTATCTATTGAAGAACTTTATGAAAAGACAAAAGTTACCCCATGGTTTTTAGAACAAATAAATGACATCATTACATTTGAAAAGGAATGTAAAGAAATTGGATTTTCTCAAATAGATCTTTTAAAAGCTAAAAGATTGGGGTTTTCAGATGCCACAATTGCCAGTTGGTTTGACGATGTTGACGAAAAGCAAGTACGACATCATAGGTGGCAAAATAATATTCATCCGAGATATTATCAAGTTGACACTTGCGCAGCGGAATTTTCAGCAGAAACCCCCTATTATTATTCAACATACTGGTCTCAACCTATTGATCTTAAGAGCCCTAAGAAAACAGTTGTATTATTAGGCAGTGGCCCCAATCGTATTGGTCAAGGTATTGAGTTTGATTACAGTTGTGTTAGAAGCGTTCAACAGTTTCAACGTGAAGGCTATAAAGTTGTAATGGTGAATTCAAACCCCGAGACTGTATCTACAGATTATGACACATCAGATCTACTCTTCTTTGAACCATTAAATAGAGAATGTGTACTTGAAATTTTAAAAGTTACACAACCTGAAGGTTTTGTAGCTCAGTTGGGAGGACAGACGCCAATTAATCTTGTGCCATCACTAATAGATGAAGGTTTTCAACTTATAGGATCTTCAAAAGAATCTATTGATTTAGCTGAAGATCGCGGTCAGTTTATTAATATCTGCAAAGAACTTAATTTTAAAATCCCAAATTCCGGACTGGCTATTGACTTAGCTCAAGCTAAGAAAATTGCCTTAGAAGTTGGTTATCCCATAATTTGTCGTCCAAGTTATGTATTAGGTGGGCGTCGAATGGAAATTGTGGAAAATGAAGAAGAATTAAGTTCTTATTTTTATCGACATGGTAGCTATATTACTCAAGAAAACCCATGTTTAATGGATCAATTTTTGGATAAAGCTTTAGAGGTCGATGTGGATCTTGTGAGAGGAAAAGATTGGTCTCTTATAGGTGGTATTATTGAACATATTGAGCGAGCAGGTGTGCACAGTGGTGATAGTATGGGTGTGTTGCCCCCACAAAGGCTAAAAAAAGAAGTTATCACTGCCATAGAAAAATTAAGTGTGCAGCTTGCAGATAAAATGAATATTTTTGGCTTCTTAAATTTACAACTCGCTATTCGCAATGACGAGATATACATGTTAGAGGCAAATCCCAGAAGTTCAAGGAGTGTGCCTTTTATTGCAAAAGCCACAAGAATTCCATTAGTTGATCTCGGCGTACAAGGTATGCTGCAAAAAGGTAAAAATGAATTGTCTTATCCTTTGAACGACTGGAAAGACATGTCTTACGTTTGTGTAAAAGGCGTGGTTTTTCCTTTTAAAAAATTTCAAGAAGCTGATTCCATATTAGGCCCAGAAATGAAATCTACTGGTGAAAGTATGGGGCGAGGAAAAGATTATTCTGAAGCACTGTTAAAAGCATTTATATCATCAGAACATTCGATGCCTTATGATGGTGAGGTCTTTATATCATTGCGTGACAAAGACAAAGATGACTTTAAAGATGTTGCTTCTGAACTTATAAATATGGGCTATTCATTATCTGCCACTCAAGGCACCGCTAAATATTTAATTGAACAGGGTATGCCTTGTTTGGTTGTCAAAAAGGTTACAGAAGGTCGTCCCCATTGTGTCGATAGGATTCGTTCTGGTAAAGTGGCTATGGTTATCAATACTACTTCAGGGAAGACATCCGTAGATGCTAGTTTTAGCATTCGTCGCAGTTGTATTGATTATTCAATTCCCTGTATTACAGAAGGGGATGCGGCTCGTTCGTTTGTTATGGCTATAAAAAGACATTTTTCAAGAGACTTTGACACCTATTCACTTTAGTGTTGCAATAGTTGAATGAATTTAGTTGAAGTCCACAATCTTACAAAATCATTTAAACGACATTTTTGGTCTGAGACAAAAAAAGTTATTGATGAATTAAGTTTTGACATTCCGTCAGGTGTGATCACTGGTTTTTTAGGGGCCAATGGCGCTGGCAAAACAACTACAATGAAGTGTGTTTTGGGACTTATTTTTCCTGATAGTGGGGATATAACTTATTTTGGAAAGAAGTCTTTAACAACAGAAATTAAAAAGAAAATTGGATTTTTACCTGAACAACCTTATTTTTATAGTTATTTAACTGGTGTAGAATTTCTTAAATTTTACGGAGAAATATCTACCAAACTAACTAGAAGAGATTTGTTGCTTAGAATTGACTACTTGTTAAAAAAAGTTGATTTGTATCACGCTAAAGATAAAGCATTGCGCCAGTACTCAAAAGGAATGTTGCAGAAAATTGGCTTTGCTCAAGCGTTGATTCACGAACCTGAATTGTTAATCCTCGATGAACCCTTATCTGGATTGGATCCAGACGGACGTCACTACTTAAATGAACTTATAAAAGAAACGGCTAAAGAAGGACGATCTGTATTTTTTAGCAGCCACCTACTTCATGATACAGAAAAATTATGTGAAAATCTGGTCATACTAAAAGATGGAAGGTTGTTTTATCAGGGACCTACTAGAAACATACTAGATAATTTAAATGCAAAATACCGAATTTCTTTCCTGCGAGGCCATCAACAAGAGACTATTTTTGTGAATAATCAAGATGAAATTCAAAGTCATCTGAAAGATTTGTTAAGCCAGGATTGTATTATTGAAGAAGTTGAACAAGATAGAATTACTTTAGAAGAATATTTTGTAAAAAATGTTCTGGAGAAAAAAAATGAAGCCGGTTTGGATCATAGCTAAAAATACTTATAGGGAAATTATAAGAGACCGCATCATTTACGCATTGTTTGTTTTTGCCATTATCATGGTCGGTGCGGCATTGGCACTTGGCCAACTTAGTTTCTCAGAACAGGCTCGAATATCTGCTAATTTTGGTATGGCAGCTATTCATATTAGTGCAATAATAATTGCTATTTTTGTTGGCAGCTCACTTGTTTCTAAAGAAATAGACAAAAAAACAATTTTAAGTATTTTAACTCGTCCTTTGAGTCGCTTACAGTTTTTATTAGGAAAAAGTTTAGGACTTATTTTAATAATTTTAACAGTTATAGTTGGATTATCATTTATACAGGCATTTGTTTTCTGGGGTTTAAAGGTACCTATTACTCCCGCTTTTTTTGTATCTATATATGGTATTTTATTAGAGTCTCTGGTTCTTTTAGGTATTGCTTTAATGTTTAGTACTTTTAGTAGCTCATTTCTGGTGGTGTCTTTTACCATTGGCATTTTTTTAATCGGCCACTGGGTGGAAAATTTGAATTTTTTAGCTAAGAAGAGTTCTTCAGAATTATTTTCTATTTTTGCAAAACTAAGTGTTTATGGTTTTCCTAATTTGGAAAAGTTTAATTGGCGAGATGTGGTGCTTTATAATGATGATTTAAGATTAGATGAAATAGTCATGTCGACTCTTTATGGACTTGGCTGGTGGATATTATTTCTATTTTTAACTATGATGTTTTTTAGGAAAAAAGATTTTGCTTAATTATATTGAACTCTTACCCGTACCTTTTGTTTATACAATCATCTTCTGTTTTGGAGCTATATGGGGGAGCTTTGCAAATGTTGTCATCTATAGATTACCTCTTGAAAAGAGTGTGGTGTCACCAGCTAGTTGCTGCCCTAAATGCAAAATAAAAATTAAGTGGTATCAAAATATCCCTATCTTTTCCTGGTTTTTACTGCGTGGGAAATGTGCCGAATGTAAAACCAAAATTTCATGGCGTTATCCTTTAGTAGAATTTTTAATGGCTATTGGTTTTGTCACTTTGTATTGGTGGCATGGTTTTAACGCCTACTTTTTTGAGCATATTATTTTTTACTTTGGTTTAGTTACAATTAGTTTTATCGATTTAGATCATATGATTATTCCCGATAGTTTTTCACTTGGGGGAATTGTCATAGGTTTAGTTGGAGCTTTGTTAAATGATGGACGAAGTTTCATGGGTGCATTGGCTGGCGTTTTAATGGGGGGCGGTTTTTTATGGGCTGTTGCCTATTTTTATTATTTGTGGCGCAAAACAGAAGGTATGGGCGGAGGCGATATTAAATTAATTGCGTGGATTGGAGCCGTGCTCGGATGGAAGGCTATACCATTTGTTATTTTATCTTCTAGCATTATTGGGAGTGTTTTTGGTTTAGTGATTTCTTTGAGATCAAAAGACGGAATGTCTACAGTGATTCCTTTTGGTCCCTACCTGGCCTTAGGTGCTGTTTTATACATTTTTGGCGGCGAAAATTTTATTCAATGGTACTTTGGCTTTTTCCTGCCAGGGCTTTGAACCTGTGTTTGACAAAATTTGTCATTTTCGCTTTAATTTAAATGGGCTAAAGTACGAATACCAATGCTAAAATAAAATTCTTAGGCGCATTTTTTAGTATTGGTTTCTGCGCAACTGGATTAACAGCAAGGCTTATAAATGTTCTTTAAGAATAAAAGAATTCTTGGAATAGACATTGGTTCTAGTTCAATAAAGATTGCAGAAGTCGATGTAAGTCGTAAAGTGAACACTTTGCAAAACTTTAGTCTAGTTTCCACACCTCCACAAGCAACAGCTGGTGGAGATATAACCGATCCAGGCTTGTTATCTGATACCATTCGCCAAGCTGTTACAGAGTTAGGAACCAAAGTGAAGAGTGCATCCTCTGGATTATGGGGCTCATCGGTAATTGTAAAACGAATAAGTATTCCCAAAATGGAAGAGTCGTTAATCCCCGAGCAAATTAGATGGGAAGCAGAACAATACATTCCCTATGATTTAAATGAGGTAAACCTAGACTATAAAATTTTAAATATTTCAAGTGGTCAAGCGGATACCATGGAAATATTGTTAGTTGCCGCCATCCAAGAAGTTGTTTACACCGTGAGTGACATAATAACTGGTGCAGGATTAAATTGTGAGATTTTAGATGTTGAAGGTTTTGCCTTAGCGAATTGTTTTGAGGCTAATTATGGAATATCTCGCGGGCAAGTGGTTGGTTTAATAAATGTTGGTTCTTCTGTTTCAAATTTTGTTATTATCGAAAATGGTGAAGTAGTATTTAGTAGAGATATGCCTTTAGGCGGTATCATTTATACTAATGAAATCGCAAAAACATTAGGTGTGTCTATGGCAGAAGCTGAAGGCATGAAGCTAGGGATTTCATCAGGTCAACCCGTTCCAGATGAGGTAAGTGCAGTCATAGAAAACACACACGACGTATTGATAGAGGAAATTTCTGGTAACCTTGAGTTTTATCACAATACATCCACATCACAAATTGGAAAAATATATTATACCGGTGGTGGGAGTGGCACTGTCGGTTTTGGTGAGGCCCTTGGAAAATTAGTTGCTAGTGAACAGCTCGATCCCTTCTTAGGGTTAGGTATTAATCCTAAAGTTTTCTCAAGAGATTATTTAAGGCAAATAAGAAACTTTTGCTCCGTTGCCATTGGTTTAGGTTTGCGACAAAAAGGTGACAAATGATAAAGGTCAATCTTTTAAATAATCGTGCTGTCAGCGGTTCACAATCCATAAATATAAGTGGAGGCGGTGCGGGAATTTCTGAAGGGTCTGATTTAGAAAAACTCGCTTTAAAAAACTTTGTCATACTTATTTCTTTAACTGCTTTATTATTTGTTTTTGAATTTCAAAATATTTCCGGACTGGAAAGTCGTTTAAACGTTTTGCGAACGGAATTCAATAATTTAAGTGCGGAAGTAGAGAGTAAAAGGGTTTTTGCTGTAGAAGCGGAAAAGCTACAAAATGAACTTAAACAAATAAAAGAGCGAGTAGAAATTATAAAAGTTCTTTCTAAGAACAGATTGTTAGAACTTCGAGCGATGGATATTCTACAAAACTTAGTTCCAGAAAAAGTTTGGTTCGAACGAGTCAATTATCAAAATCACAAATTTGATGTCGATGCCGTTGCCGTGGATATTGAAGATGTAACCATCTTCAAAGATGCTTTAGATAATCAAGACACCTTTAAAAATATTATGATTAGAAACACTCAAGAAAGAGAACTTAAAAACAACACTGTACATTCTTTTTCTATGTCTTTTGAGGTGGAGGCCTTTAAGTGAGCGAACCAAGTCCTGTTGTAGAAAAATTGAGTGGATTAACTATGGGGCAAGCCCTTATTGGTGGTGTTGTTATCGCATTGATTTATTATATGATGTTTTATGACGATGGTGTTCGACTCGAAAATCAAATTAAAAGTACAAAAACAGAAATTCAAACAAAACAAGTAGAGCTGAAAAAATTTAAAAAAGCTGAAGAAGATGCAAAAAAATACAAAGAAGCTCTCGAACAAGAAGGACCAAAATTTGAAGCGATTGTTAAATACATGCCCACAGAACTTTCGGAATTCGAAGTTATGGAGGTTTTGTCTACAGAAGTCAAAGCTGCTGGGGGAAGAGTAAAAAGTACGAACGCTAAAGCCTTACCTCAAAATGACAAAGATTTATATCACACTATTGGCGTCGATTTAACATTAGAAATTACCTATTCACAATTATTGTTGTTTCTTTCTTATTTAACTAAAACGGATAAAATAATCACACTTAAGCAAGTTACTATGAGTAAGAGGGATAAAGAGATTGAAGGAGAATCTTTGCTAAGCTTTTCCGGACAATTTGAAGCTTACAAATATAATCCTAAATCAACGAGTGAGGCAAGTAATGCCCAGTAAAGCTAAGATCATACAATTTGTAGCTTATGCAGCTTCTAGTGTTTTTGGTGTGATGTTGGCATTTTGGTTAACAACAAGTTTAATTGTTAAATCTCAATCTCAAAATAATTATGATCCAAATGAAAATCAAAATTTACAAAATTTAGTGCCGCCACCTCCACCAACTCCACCCATACCTCCATCTGCGCCACAAGAAGGAGTTGAGCCTGAAGTGCCGCCACCTCCTAATCCCGAAGTAACAGCAGATTCACCACCTCAAAACTTAGTGCCAATGGTGAGTCCTCCTGAAAACAACAATAATGCTAATACTAATGTCCAGGCACAAAATAAAAATTTAATTGGGGATGATATTGAAACACTTATGGCACCTTATAACTATGATATCGAAAATAGAAGGGATCCATTCAAACAATTCCGCTTGGATTTAGGATCAGAACTTTCTGATGAAGGTGTGTTTGTTGGTCCTTTGAGGCCCTTACAAAGATTTGATTTGGATAAGATTATTCCAGTTGCTATTATTTGGGATGTAGAGACGCCAAAAGCCATGTTTGTCGATCCTACAAATGAAGTTCATATTATTGGAAAAGATGAGCGTATTGGAAGAAACAATGGTTATGTGGCAGCAATCCGGGAAGGTGAAGTTGTTGTTATTGAAACTATGAAAAGACGTGGACAACTTAGTTTTAAGACGTCCATTTTAAAAATTGGTACTTCTAAGGAAAAAAAATAGGGTTAATCAAGGATGATTATGCGTAAATTAAAATTTTTAATTCTCACTTTACTTCTTCAATCTTTTTTACTTTCTTGTTCCAGTTCAAGTCTTCCAGAGGATAGTGAAAATAACGAATTAAACAATGAAATTTCACAGTTAGAAGGTGACATTGAAGAGAGTGGGGAAGTCTCTGATGAAGATTTTTCAGAAGAGCCTAGTGAGTCATCAAAAGATGTAGCAGACAATTCTAATGATGACAGCACTCAAGAAGCTGTTCAACAAAATAACAAAGATGAATTTGCTGATGACGATTTTGCAGAGTTTGAAGCGGAGGATGTGGCTGAGAATGAAACTCAAGAAGGTGAAGATGAATTTGCTGATTTTGATGAGGAAGAAAAGCCACAACCACAAGAGGAATTAGAGCCGCTAAAAGAGGCAGAGCAACAACAAGCCGAACAACCCGCTCAAGAAACCGAAGAGCAAGCTTTAGAACCACTCGCCGAAGAGCAAAATGTAGAGGTAGCTGAACAAGAATCTGTAGAAGGTGAACCCACCGATCCATTAACGGCAGAAGAGAGAGAGTTCAAAAATGCTTATTCAACACCACCGGTTCAAATTTCTGAAATAAGTTTTTTGGCCAATGATAGTGGAGGTACAGTTTTAATAAAAGTAGACTCAGATTTTTATTTTAAAACACGAAGTAATATTGAAAATAAACAGTACGTTGTAGAAATTGCCAACGCTAATTTGCCCGATAAATTTAAACGTCCTTATTTAATGAAAGAATTTAAGGGGGCTTCTTTTGGTGCAATTAATGCCTATCAAAAGCCGGGATCATCT
>JAGRAE010000229.1 GCA_020435005.1 Bdellovibrionales bacterium | reverse complement strand
TAAGGGTCAACATATTTACCTCCGAAGATAAACATCTAGATACTTGGTTTTACTTATAACCGAAGGCCTTTCTGCCTTATCCTGAGAGCTTAAAAACAAGATACATCTACAATTAACAAGAGCAGTTGGTAGCAACAAGATACGTCTGCAATTAACAGGAACAGTTTTTTAAGGATTAAAATAACTAATCCTATTTGCAATATTTTAAATTAATGAAAATTAGTTTTTAAATCCAGATCTAAACCAAAGTCCAAAAATCATCATTAAAAATACGACTCAATCCTAAAAAAAAATGAATCAAAATGAGAAAATCAACTCATTGTCAATTTTAAAAGTTTCTCAAAAAATATCCGATATATATAGATATGAAAGCTTATTTTTCAATTCGCTATAAATTTCTTTTTGTTACTACATTGCTTTTGCTTTTGTGTGTGAGCGCATATCTTTTTATGGCAACAAAAGTATTCAAGCAAGACAAAACAGAACTCGTATTCGATTATAATCGCAACATTGTTACCACTCTCAACTCTGACATCTCTAACTTAATTGATCGTGTTCATGATCGCATTGAATTGTTCCCTTATTTTGATTCAAAAAAGCAATTAACAAATTTCGTCAAAGAAAATTCTGATATAGCTTATTTAGCAAAAAGTCAGAGCTTTGAGGCTATTGACGAAGTTCTATTCTCTGACAAAAAATTTATTAAAAACTATAACATTGCTGATGAGGCTGAATTATCTAAGTTTATAACCAAAAAAAGCCTAAAAAAGCAATTACGCAAAGGTGAAAGTCTATGGGCGCTACCTCAAAATATTAATTTACCTCTTTTTGGATATAGTAAAACAATAATTGAATTTGATAAAAATAATCGTCCGCTAAGACAATATGCCTTAATTGCGTTAATTAAAACAGAAAAACTGCATAACCTCATTTCGCAAAACCGATATTCCAACATATCATTACTAAGTCAAGATGGGCAGGTCCTCATTGGCAATGATATGAGTAAAGATCTTTATGAAGTGTTATTTGATATAATAAATTCTTCTAAGGTAAACACAAGCGTTATAAAGTTTGAACATAAAAATGAAGAGTATTTAGGAGCAATTTCAAAACTCAGCAAAGGATTAGTTGTCGTTTCAAATGTCAATAGTGAAAAAGCCTTTCAAGCAGTTAATTTGTTGCTTTATCGTTCGATTTTGTTTGCATCTATTGTATTAACAGTGGCGTTTATAGTTGCCATTTTCTTTTCAAAATCATTAACTCGGCCCATAGAAATTTTAATGAATGGAATGAAAAAGGTTTCACAAGGTCAATTAGAGGCTAATATAAAAATAAACACAAAAGATGAAATTCACAGTTTAGCTGAATCATTCAACAAAATGATTATAGATTTAAAGGAATCTCGTCATGGATTAGAAGAGGCGAACAGAACCCTTGAAGGTAAAGTCATTGAACGCACTGAGCAACTTGAAAAGCAAAATCAGGCAGTGAAAATGGCACAAGAAGCTATGTTAAAAACATCAAGGTTAGCAGCTGTCGGTGAAATAGCAGGTCGTGCTGCTCACGAGGTGTTAAATCCATTAACTAACATTATAAATCGTACACAAATTATAAAAAATAAAAGTAAATTATCACAACAAATACAAGTATTAAGTGAGATGAGAACAGCTTGGGAACAAGAATATGCCAATAAAAATTTTGATGGACTTCTACAAAGCTGGCAACAACCCTCGCAAATATATGTTGGAAAAAGCTTGTGGGAAGAAGACTTAATTAATTTAAAGAAGTTTGAAGAATCCATCGTTAGTAACGAACAAAATCTACAAACTGATATCCAATTCTTGATGAGGGAGTCTGCACGCATAAACAAAATCGTCCAGTCTATGAGGTCAATGTCAAAAAATAAAAATGAAATAAGATCTTATGATCCTAATCAGCTTATTATTGAAGCCATTAATATAATGGCAGATTTGGCTTCAAGATATAAGGTGCAAATAGAATATAGTAAAAAAGAAAATATGGGTTTTGTTCGCGTTGACTTTGATGAGTTTATTCAAAGTATTACAAATTTAATTAGAAATTCCATTCAAGCCATTGACGAAAAAAGTAAAGTTAAAGGAAACTTCGAGGGTCATGTAAAAATAAATTTAGTTAGAATTCAAAATCATATAGAAATTCATATAATAGATAATGGTATTGGAGTTGATGAAAATCATCGTAAAAAGTTGTTCAAAACACAATTTACAACAAAGTCACAGGAAGAAGGTACAGGCCTCGGTTTAAACATAAGTCGTCGTTTTATTAGGGCTTTTGATGGTGACATTTATCTCATGCACTCAGAAGTGGGCATAGGCACAACTATGGTGATTCAATTGCCATTAGTTTCAGCTCAACAGGAGTCTGCATGAGTTTATACACATGGAACCAACGTATTCTTATAGTGGACGATGAAAGGGACATTGCACAAGGGTATAAAGAAATCATATGTCCTGCACAAAAAACAGAAGTTCTATCTAGTCGTTCAAAAAGAGTTTCTGAACAGACAGAATTAGATAAATTCTCTTTTCATGTCGATTTAGCTTATTCAGTTGAAGAGACACTTAAACTCGTTAAAAAATCTATAGAAAATGGTCAACCTTATAGCCTTGGATTTTTTGATGTTTTGCTCGGTCCAGGAAAAGATGGTATTGAATTGGTAAAAGAAATATTTGCCATTGATCCTTCTATATATGCTGTATTTGTAACTGCATATCATGATCGTAGTGTTGACGCTATTCGTACATATTTAGGAGAAAATAGTTTAGAAAGATGGGATTATTTAAATAAACCAGTTAACGATGGTGAGATACTTCAGAAGGCTAGAAATTATAACAGTTTGTGGAATCTTAAAAAAGAACGAGAGCAAAAAGATAATGAACTGAATAATCTTAGGCGAAGAATACTTGATTCGGAGAGAAGTAGTTCTATAGCAGCTATTTCTAGAAGTGTTACTCACGAGTTTGGCAATATTTTGATGCAGATCATGGGAAAGGCAGATATCAGTCGCAAAAAAAGTGCTGATGATATGAGAAGAGCTTTGGAGATAATCTTAGAGGCTTCAGAAAGAGCTAATAAAATATTAGATCGTTTTAAAACAGCTTCTCATGCTGATGTAACAGAAGAAAAAAAACATATTTATATTCATGAAATAATTGAAAAGTGTTTGGAGTTAATGGAGTTTCAAATCAAAAAAACGAATACTAAAATCAGTAAAGGACGGATGGAGTTAGTTAAAGTTCCAATGAACTCTACGACTTTTTTACAAGTTCTTCTCAACTTATTTATTAATGCCATACATGCTATGGGCGATGCTGGTGAAATTAATATTGAACTCTCTAAAGATGGTGAGTCCGCAATCATAGTCATCCGAGATAATGGACCAGGCGTTTCAGAAAAAATATTTGATCAAGTTCTAGTTCCCTTTTTTACAACTAAGGGCAGCAGCGGTTCGGGGCTAGGTCTAGCAATATGTAAAGAAATTATAGAAGTTGAACATGGTGGAGATTTAATCTTAAAAAATATCAGTCCACATGGCTTAGAAGTGACTATCAAACTACCATTAGTAGACCCCTTGGAGGAAGCATGAATCAATTACAGCCAGCAAATTATAACTTACATATTCTTGTGGTGGATGATGATGCAATGGTAAGAACTGTTTTAGTAGAGTACTTAGTAAGTTTTGGTTTTAAAAATATACTTCAAGCTAAAAATGTTCCTCAGGCAATTAAATATTTGCAGGACCCGAAAGTAGAAGTGGACTTAATCTTATCTGATTGGGAGATGCCAGGAGCAAAAGGTTTAGAACTATTAAAAGTTGTAAGAAAAAGTACTCACCGGAAAAGCACACCCTTTATTATGATTACAAGTCAAGAATCAATAG
>JAGRAE010000228.1 GCA_020435005.1 Bdellovibrionales bacterium | reverse complement strand
GAAGATATGGCTCTGGACCTATTGCCTCCACAAAAAGAAGAGACTTTAAAAGGAGAGATTCAAAATCGTCCAGACGTTGAGTTGGCAAAACAAAAAGTATTAATGGCTGAACTTGAAAAAAAGATCAATTTGGGTGAGCACTATCCGAGTTTGTCCTTACAGGGAAGTTGGGGGTATCAAGCCAAAGAACAAGAAGACCTATTAGAATCCAGGTCATCTAACCATACGGTGAGTCTTAACTTGCGAATTCCTCTTTTTTCTGGTTTGACCTCGTTAGCAAAAAGGCGAGCCGATGAAGCAAAAATTTTAGCAGCTAAAATGAATTTAAGGCATTTGCAGGATCAATCAACTATGGAGATAAAAAATACAGAACAAAAATTTAATCAGGCTCAACTTGTATTGTTTGCCAACAAGAAATGGTCGCAAGAGGCACAAAAAGCTATAAATAAAGGCTTGAGAAGTTATAAATTAGGGGTTATTTCAAGCTTTCAAGTGGTACAATTACAAAAAGGTTATGAAGGAGCGGCGATGTCATATTGGCAATCCTTACAGAGCTACTACAAAGAAAAAATGGCGTGGGTTGTTGCCAGAGGTATTCCCTTAAAGCAATTCTTTTGAGGTCTAACTTGGGAAAGTTTTTTGAAAAATTAATACGACAATTATCATCTTTAAAACTAGCGGTGTTTGTTATTTCTGCCCTCGCCATTGTCTCTGCTATAGGTACAATATACGAAGCAAAATTTGATGCACGATATGCGCAAAAAGTGGTTTATCAGTCTATTTACATGAAAGGCGTTTTAGGTTTATTGTGTATTAATTTAATCTTTGTAATGGTCGACAGATGGCCGTGGAAAAAACACCATACAGGATTTATTTTAGCCCACGTAGGAATTATAATTACATTACTCGGAGCTTTAATTACTGAAAAAATGGGCCTAGACGGTTCGATGGTGTTTCCCCTTGGCAAAAGTAATCGTTTTGTGACGGTTCCTGATCAAGAAATTAATGTGTTTTCTTCTTTTTTAAGCGGTAAGCCTACGAGAGTATTTGGGCGAGCTGTAGATTTTTTCGATGATCCTCCTAATGACCAAGAGCCATTTGTAATTCCATTGGGACAAGAGGAAATGCAGGTTTTAAAGTATTATCACTACGCCGTGGGAAAAGAGGAATTTGTTCCAAGTGAAATCACCCAAACGGGACCCGCTTTGCGCATCCAATTACAAAATCAATTTATTAATATGATACAATGGCTGCACAAGCCGCAGGGAAAAAAACAAGAAGAATTAGCGTTGGGCCCAGCCCGTATTGTAATACATGAAGGAGATTTTAAATACGATGGTGGAAATGTGATGGCTCTTAAGGCCAATCAAGATGACTCTTTAACTTATGAAGTTTATTTGGATCGAACAAAGAAAAAAATTAAACAAGGGATTGTAAAAGCTGGTGAAAGTTTTGATACGGGTTGGATGGGGATTCAATTTAGACTATTAAAATATATACCGAGAGCAAAAAAAGAGGTTCATTTCTCACAAAGGGATGTTCCCACACCAAATACGCGTTCTGCCATACTTGTAAAATATAAAGATCAGAAGCATTGGGTGGGATTAAATAGTGTCGTCAAGTTATTTGATTCTGATAAAGTGTACTATTTCTCTTATGGTAACCGAAGAGTAGATATAGGATTTGATATAATTCTTAAAAAATTTAATGTAGGTCGATATCAAGGTACCAACCGAGCTATGACATATGAAAGTGAAGTTGAAGTGCCAGAATTGGGGCAAGTGGTGATTTCAATGAATGAACCAATGAAACACAATGGTTTAACATTTTATCAAGCAAGTTTTGAGCAAGATGAAAAGGGACAAGCTGTGGCTTCAGTATTATCCGTAAATAGGGATCCTGGGCGACCCATTAAATATTTGGGATCTTTTTTGATTGTGCTTGGTTCTATTGTTCTTTTTTATGATCGCAGAATGAAAATATTAGACTTAATAAAGAAGGAAGCAAAATGATTCGTATTCTATTTCTATTGGTTTTATTTTCGTTGAATAGCAGTTATGCTGCAACTCAAATCTTAGCTGAACCACTCAAGGCTCTCCATGTCCAAGATGGTGGTCGCATAAAACCTTTTAACACATTCGCGACTGAGGCTTTACAGTTAGTTTATGGCAAAGAAACTTTTAAAGGGATTGAAGCTGAAGATCAAAAAATTGTTGGCAAACGTCATGCCGTAGATATTTTATTAACTTGGATGATTATTCCTGAACATTGGAGTAATACACCTATCATTATAATCCGACATAATGGTTTAAAGGAAGCTTTGGGTTTAGATCCGCAAAAGACTAAAAAAGTATACTTTAGTCCCCGAGAGCTTATGCAAAATGACCGCTTAGCCCTGTTGATACAAGAGCTGAATAATCGACGTGAAGCTCAAGAGAAGTTAAATCCTTATTATCAAGCTGTTCAAACTTTAGAGTCACAGCTTTCCATGTTTCAAGCCATAACTTCAGGTTTGGCTTTGAGAGTCTTGCCACCTTCTAAAGATAGTGGAATTGATAAATGGTTCAGTGTTAATGAATTATCAGGAGAATCACAAAAACTATTTGCCGACATCACTAAAGTATTTATTCAGCTGGTGAGTTCTCAAGTGAATGGACCAGAATCTTCAGAGGTTAAAGAGTTAAAGGCACAATTAAATACAGCAGTAGAAAAGTTTAAAGATTTTGCCAGAGCCCAAGACCCGGAAGCCTATGGCAGTGAAGAGTTAGTAGAAATGGAAGTGCATCTAAAAGACTTTCATCCATTTCAGTGGGCATGGGTGGCCTATTTATTAGCTACAATTTTAGCCGCTATGGCTTTCGTATCAAATAAGAATTGGACCAAATGGGGCGCATGGATTTTTATATTACTTGGGTTGGGCTTGCATACATATGGTATGGTTTTACGCGTTTATATTATTGGACGGCCACCCGTTAGCAATATGTATGAAACTGTGATTTGGGTTCCATGGGGTACTGTTTTGTTTGCAATGATCCTCGAGTTTTTCCGCAAAAATTATTTAATTTTTGTTGGAGCTGGCTTGGTGGCGACACTTTGTTTGATTTTATCGGATCTATCACCTGTTGTTTTAGATCCAAGTTTGCACCCCTTGGAGCCGGTACTGCGTGATAATTTTTGGTTAGTTGTTCACGTAATTATAATTGTCACTAGTTATGCCGCCTTCTTTTTGGCCTTTTCATTGGGTGATATTTTAATGATTTACTTCTTGCTTGGAGCAGATAAATACAAAAGAGTCATAAAAGAAGGAGTTCATGGTATTTATCGCAGTATTCAAATTGGTGTGGTGTTGTTAGCTTTGGGCATAATTACTGGTGGCATTTGGGCTGATTATTCGTGGGGACGTTTTTGGGGATGGGATCCAAAAGAAACTTGGGCGTTGATTGCTTTGCTTGGATACATCGCAGTTCTCCATGGACGTCTTGTGGGATGGGTTCGTGATTTTGGTATGGCAGCTGCTTCTATTGTTACATTCGCCTTAGTGATTATGGCTTGGTATGGAGTGAACTTTGTATTGGGTGCAGGTCTACATACCTATGGTTTTGGTGCTGGGGGAGTGGAGTACGTCTCAGCTTTTGTTGCGGCTCACTTGTTGTTTGTAACCTACGTGGCTATAGTTCACCATTCGCGTTTAAAAGAGAAGAGTTAAGGTTTATTTATTGACAATATTGGTTGTTAAACAAATGCCTTTCTGCCCGGGCTGAATAGCCTTCGGTAAGATAATTTTGCCTATTTTGCTTTAAATATTTCGCCTGGGCAAACGGGATCTTTTGCACGACCACTTTCTAATATTAAATGCGCCAATTCATGATGAGCTGGGCACAAACTTATTAGATTATCTACGCTGTGTTCACCGCCCTGTGATACCGGCTTTTTATGATGCAGATGTAACCATCTTTTGGTGTTGCATCTTTCACCTGAAGGATA
>JAGRAE010000227.1 GCA_020435005.1 Bdellovibrionales bacterium | reverse complement strand
CTCTTATTGGCAATGGAGTTATAACAGTTGCTAAATTTATCGGGTGGTTTTTTTTTTTTTTCCCTTCAATATTAGCTGAAGCCATTCACTCTGTTGCCGATACTTTTAATCAAATTTTACTTTTTATTGGCGTTAAACATGGTCAAGCTTTAGAGTCTGAAAAATATCCCTTTGGCCAAGGTTCTGCAAGATATCTATGGAATCTAATTTCAGCAGTGGGTATTTTCTTTTTAGGTTTTGGCATAACCGCTTATCATGGTTTTCATTCTCTAATAACTTTAAACGAGCATCCTTACGAAACACCGAGTTTAGTTGGCACATTTATACTTATAATTGCCTTAATCGTAGAAGGTTATGTTTTTTTAGTGGCCTTAAAAGAAGTGAATACCAAAAGGCAACGCTTAGGTTTTTTTGAATATTTAAATCAAAGCGATGATCCAACGACCATCGCTGTTTTACTCGAAGATGGTATTGCTGTACTCGGTGTTCTACTCGCATTGTCAGGGTTATGGATTTCTAAATTTTTTCAATCCGCACTTCCGGATGCCATTACCGCCATCATCATCGCTTTCTTATTAGGATTTATGGCGCTGGCTTTGGCTTACATAAATGGTCGACTACTGATAGGTTATGCTGCTCCTAAAACCAGTGAAGCTATGATTCGAAAGTTTTTACAGCAACAGCCAGAAGTTGAAAAAATCGTTAAATTAAAAACTCTCATCTTAGGACCTGAGAGAGTCAAATTAACCATTGAGCTGGAACTGCATGGAACGGCATTTATCGATCGACAGCAAATCATAAATGACTCTGAAAAAATAAAAAATGGGGAAGAGCCCACGCCCATTTTATTTGATACTTCTGAGCGAATGATTCGTTTGATTGGCAAGGGAATAAATAAACTTGAAAAAAGAATTTACTCCAGATTTCCGTCTATTGTTGCCATTGATTTAGAAGTCAATTGATTCTGAACTTTGTTTTGTCCGATAAAGAAATGTGAAAATAATTTGTTTCTTAATGGTCGTTGTGAGTTTTTAGTGCGCAACTCTAGAGGGTTAGAATGCAGTGAAACCACAATTTGGGAATGCGAAAGAGGACAGTACTGGTTTCCAGAGGAAGCATTGACTAAGTCTATTCTTGAAGCCTAGTGGCTTGAGTAGGGTATTTTTATAAAATATTTTTTATTCCTTATAACTATTGTGTAAGTCAATATTAACTTTGGAGTTTGTGGCGAAAGCACGATACGAGTATTCAAAATTTCTAAAAAAAGTCGAGTTTATATATATTCAATCAAAAGAACTGTATCAACTTTCTTGTTAACTTTAATTTGGATATTATCAAACTATAAAAATTTTTTACAATGAACCTTTCTGAGCAGCCATCTCGTGTCTGGGCGATAAGACTGTGTATTTGTTTACAAGATCTAGATCTGTCGAACAAATCACTTTTAAAAAAAATAGAAGTACTTGGAACCAGCTTCCTCATTATAAACACCTAATTTTCCGCACGTTTGTTAAACAGTCGTGAAATTATTTCTGTTGGTCTTTTTACCAACCACTACTAGCTGCAATTTTACATAGCACAAGATTTGCAGTGGTAAACTTAAAATTCGCCTTTTAGGAGTTACAATGCGACAAATGCGCACATCCTTCGCAGTTTTAATTGTATGTTTCTCGTTAATATTTTCCCCCGCGCTAGCTTTTGCTAGCCTGACCGAGTCATTAGCCATTGGCGTAGGGGCTTTTGCACTCGGTGTTCTAACGGGAGGCTCCAGCAGGGGGAACGAAGGCTCTATGGCAGTTCGTCGGCAAACGCGGGTATTAGATAAAAGATTGAAAGCCATTTCCAATAAACTAAACAACCTAAAACATTTGCCTGCCATATTAGAAGCACAGAGAACTTCTTCTCACAATTTGGAGGGACTTGTAAACTCTGCAGGTCATATTATGCTGCCTAGAGAACTTTCCAACACTAAGGTTTCCATTGATTTAGAAACAGTTTATAAGATTTATGAGGATATACTTTCAGGCAGTAACAAAACTGCCTCATCTCTCAATTTGAACCACGAAGATATATTGATACTTCTCGCTACAGTGAGTCCGGAAAATATTTTTTTAAAAAACGAACAAGTTCAAAAGGCTCTGAATAAGTATGCAAAACTTAGTCGTCAGGATTCACTTTCAACAACAGACCTTTACAAGTCACTCATAGTCACGTTGGTGGCCCAAGAGGTATCGCAAAAAGCATTTTCGGAAAATACGGAAAACACCGTCGTTAATGCTACGCGAGAGGCATCGCAATTGTTCTTTTTGCCAACTGCGATCGGTGTTTTTTCCGAAATTCAAGGAAGCAATCAATATTGGAGCATGGATCCGGATAAGGTTGCAGAAATGGCAAGAGACCTTGTTAAAAAACTAGAAAATCACAAAGGGACACAAGAACAAAAAGAGCAGATTGTTAAAAACTTTCTTGAGCAAAGTGGATTGGAGTCGAACACAGAACAAATGGACAATGCTTTGTTGGCTGTAAAGTCTGTGACGGAGAACCTACCCGTGGAAACAATTTCCACTTTGGACAAACTTCACAATGAAAAACTTAAACGATTTTTTGCAGAAAATGGAGAAAGTTTGATTAATGATTTAGAAAACTCAAAGGGGGAAATAGCATTTTTTATTAGAGACGATGCCGCAACTAATAACTATAGAATCAAAAAAATCCAGGATAAAATTGACGGTACTTACTCAGGGGGACCACCCGATGAGGTGATTGCAATCTTCCTTCCAGTATTCGCTATGATCCCCATAGCAATTTTAGCCATGGATTCGTCCGCTGCTAGTTTTATATATGACAACCCATTCCTGTATTATGCTGGATTTGCCAGCCTGATTTATGGGACCTTAAAAATATTTAGAAAGAAGTATCATCCCGGATTACAGCAAATATCTCAAATAAAGATGGAAATAGCCAACAATGAGAAAAGTCTTACAACTGATCTTTCTCGAATAGAGCTGAAACAACGTGCAGCCAAAAATGAAATAACAAGTATAGATGAAATTATAGATAACTACTACCGGGCTAGCATCTGCGACGGAGTTCTTTCGCGGGTGAAGTAAAAGTGATCCCCCGCGACTAATTGGCATCCAAGTTGCTATATCATAATTTGATTTATTTTTTAGGAGTAAAAATCCGTACACATGTAGATTTTTAAAGAGAACACATGAAAAAAGCTTTCATTTATTGGAGTATATTAATAGTTCATAGTACCAAGTTTTTATTTGCTTTTATTTTTCTGACGACTTTCGCCGAAGTAAAGGCTCAAAGTAAAAATACAGTTAGTTTAATATCTCAAGAATTGCCAATGGTTTGGCCTGAAAACTGGTCAATTCAATTTAAAAATAAAAATTTAAAGAATATAGAATATTTTAAAAAAATCGCTTTAGATACTTATACCGTTGGAATGCAAAGAGTTATGTATATTAACCCAGATGTGACCATAAAATTATTAGAATCATCTAGGGATGTAGAATTAGTATTTACAGATGAAATTCCTGAAGATGAAAGTACCGCAGCTGATGTCATTGGCGGGTTTATGTTTCTTGGATTTTTTAAGTCAAATGGCCCAATGAAAATGAGACTGGGTAGAGCTTTAGAGTCATTAACTAAGGGAAATGTAGAAACTTTTCGCAGTACCTTTTTTCATGAGACTCTTCATTGTTTAGGGTTCGACAATCAGTTTCCTTGGGAACACAATAAGGTAGGTCTTGATACGTTATATAGAGATGTCGTATTCAGCTGTTCTGTAGCAGCTTTTCCAAAAAAATTGTTAGAAGAATTGTCTAGTGCAGGTTTCATCAATGTTGACAGCGTTCACTACAATACATGTCGCACTTGTGCATTAGCCAAAAAAAGGGCGAATCACCAGTTTTTGTCTATTGAAAACAACACAGGGTCTCTAGCCACTGCAAGTTATATATGCTTAGATTACCTCAAACAATTAGAATAGAATATATAAAAGTCTAAAACTGCTCCCTTTAATTGCGGATGAAAAGTTATGAATATTTTCTGATCACTAAGGGGATCTGTCCGAATTTCAATC
>JAGRAE010000226.1 GCA_020435005.1 Bdellovibrionales bacterium | reverse complement strand
TAGATTATAGATTAACAAAAGTATTTAGAGAGCCTAATAGCATGAATATGCGCAACCAATTTACGGGAGCAGTTAGTATCCACTAAAAAGGATTACCTTCGGTAGATGTTAACTTCTAGAAGTTACTGAGTTTAAAAACGACAGAGTAAGAAGACTTTCATGACTTAGCAACAGCAAAGTTGGGCTGTCTATAAGATTTCAAAACTGCACAGACTCTGTTGCTATAGCAAATGTAAACTACATTTACTTTTTCTGGATCGAAGAGGAACTTGTTCCTTTGATCTTTGTTCATGAGAAAGTCTCCTTGTTAGATTGTTACAAACAAGAAGTGATTTCGTCACTAGAACACAGAATTATTTACAGACCCTTTTTATGGGTCTAAGCAAATATTAGATCTTCATAAAAATTTCGCAACAGAGCGCAAGGAGAAAGCCGTACTAGGTACCGAGCCGACGCAGCTACGATGTTGTGAAACTTTTATGAAGATTTATAAATTATTTCTTTCTTGATATGTTTAACTCTACGCCACCACTATCTTTGCGAATAACTTCAACTTCAGCAGTTATTTTAAACTTGTGATCTTCAACAAATTTGGAGGCTTCAGAAACAAAATCAATTTTGGATATGATTCTCACAACCTCATTACCTACCCTATCCATTAACTCATCTTTAGATTTACTGGCCCCTTGCAAAATGTAATTAAGAACATCTTTGGGCAACTTTAATTCGCTGACATAGGCGCGTATACTTTCCTCTGTCATAAATGCCGCTCCCATACCAGCGGTAATAAGTTTTTTCAACACTTCAGAGGCTCTTAAACCTTGATTCTCATTTTTATTATTTTCATCGTCATTATTAACCATATAATTGACTCACTCTTTTATGGTAAGCGCTCATCATATTGGGCATATTCACATTGACCAAAGCTTTGGAAACTGGTCCAGGCACAAATACTTTAAATTTTGCCTCAACAGCATACGTGGCACGAGTTTTATCTGCTTCTTCTTTTAACAACCATGATCCACTTGATACCTTAAAGAGATCACCAGAATCCAATTCCCAAACCAATTTATCCGGCCCCTCAGATTCATCCATCCACAAACGATACCTAAATGTTTTAATAAGGTGGACAGTATACTCCACAAGTTTTCTTTTGCCTTGAACTTCTAGGACTTCACACTTATTCACTTCTTGTAAAAATTCAGAATATTTTTCGTAGTCTGTAATAATTTTCCAAAACTCATCTTTTTTGCAATTGAATAATTCAGTTGTTTCCGCGCTGGACATTAGTGGCCTCATTTATTTTTTGTTCAATAATTTTTAATTTAGGATTATAGAATGAGATAAAAACGGAGTCCAACAATTCTTTAATTTCACCCACTCCACTTGAGCCAGACTCATAACTCGAAAGTTTTTTGAATATTGAAAATTCACTATCCGAAAGTATTTCTGAATTTTCATTTTCTAGCCCTTGCAAGTGCACGTGAAAATTTCTAATAATTTCACCAGAATCTTTTAAGTACCGCCAAACCTCTGATTCTGTATCAAATATGTTGATTTGATAAAATTCAAGTAAAGCTAAAATATCCTCATCATTCGTACAACCGTATATAAAATCAGTATAGCCATAAATAAAGTTATCTACCTTAACACTGTTCTCTTCTAGAACTTTTGTCGCAACCGTAATATTTTTCACCAATTCAAGCACGGGATTAAAGGTACCTTTAGCAAAATGAACTTCCTGCCCTTGATACTTTTCAAGAAGACTCAACCAGTTAGAAATTACTGATTGCAATCCTAATAAATAATTTGAAAAGTAACTTCTATTCACTTCTTCAAGAGCTTTGTAACGCGCAAAATCAACTGTTATTTCTTCGCAATTTTGTGATGGATCTTGGCCTATATCTATATTAGGAATCGCCAAACTCAATCCATCAAAACTAAGATCTGGATTCAACGGCAAATTAGTTTTAATTGTCAATTCACTACCAACTGGTTTTGCCTTACCAGTAACAGATAAAAAAGTGCAAATTAAGCAAAGAATTAAAATTTTCATCACAAGCATTTTACACTTCTTATTTTGATTTTAGTTTAAAATTATATTATTTTTTTATTCCTGAAATTAATTCAATTCTTTGACATTAAAATTATGTAAAGCTTCTACATGTCGAATTGTACCCGTCTTAGAACGCATAACAACTGAATGTGTTTTTGACCTATTTTTGGGCAAAGTTCTTATGCCATCCAACAGCGGACCATCCGTCACACCCGTGGCACAAAACATAACTTCACCTTGTGCTAATTCATCTCGAGAGTAGGCCTTTTCCAAATCAGTGACACCCATTTTCAAAGCTCTTTCCTTTTCGAATTCATTCCTAAAAATCAATCTACCTTGAAAATCGCCACCCATACATTTTAATGCAGCCGCTGTAATAACTCCCTCAGGAGCACCACCAATACCTAATAATAAATCAATTCCTGAATCATCCCAACATGTGGCAATTCCCGCTGAGACATCACCATCGCCAATAAGACGAATTCTAGCTCCTGTTGCGCGAACTTGTTGAATTAAATTTTCATGTCTTGGTCTATCTAAAATTACTACAGTCACATCGGACAGGCTTTTAGCCAAGGCTTCGCTAACAACTTTGATATTTTCTTGAGGACTATTATCAATACTTATTTTACCAAACGCTCTTGGGCCACAAGCCACCTTATCCATGTAAGTGTCTGGAGCATGAAGAAATTTCCCTCGTTCAGCCACTGCGATCACAGATATAGCTCCCACTCCACCTTTAGCACAAATTGTGGTTCCCTCTAAAGGATCCAAAGCAATATCAATAGCTGGAGAGTTTGGCCCCTTCATCCCCACCTCTTCGCCAATATACAACATTGGAGCCTCGTCTCTTTCACCTTCACCAATAACAACAACACCATCAATATTTAATTTATCAAAAGCTTTTCTCATTGCGTCCACGGCGGCTTGATCCGCTGCCTTTTCATCACCCCTACCCATAAACCTTGAACTCGCTAAGGCCGCAGCTTCTGTGATTCGTACAAATTCTAGGGCTAAGTTCCTATCCATAACTAACTCCTCTTTGCCTGATTTAAGACTCGACGTAAAAACTCTTGAACATTGGCTTCTTTGACCGCAATTTGCCCTAATAAGTCAATGGCTTTCCTTACAATAGTATCTTTATTTAGTTTTAAATCATTTATTTCTTCTAGTGAACGACTCCATTCAACATTTTCTTCTGTAATTTTCACCGAACTATTATCAAAGACAACTTCCCCTTTAGTTATGACTCCCTTATCTTCCCATAAATAAAGATTTACCCCGTAGTTTCCTTGATACCAATACTGACATGTCATTTGTGGGGAATAATACTGCTGATCAATAAGGCGCAAACTTTGACCTACTATTTTGGCATCTAGAAAATCATTAATTTGCGTTCTCGCTGTTAGAGAAAGGGGTTCAAAATTAAGCCCTACTAATTTTCCTGATAGCCATACAACTTCTGCTGCAACTTGTACACTTGCTCGATTGGGAAAAACTATTGCCACAGAATGTATTTCACCCATATTTAAATTTATATCGTCAGGAACTTCACTAGCAACCCCACCATAACTGATATCAAAAATAGGTAATTCTTTTCCATGGCTCCATTTTAAAGTTAACTCTTCGATAGGCTCTAATTGTCCTTGTTTGGCTTTTGTTATCACTCTAACAAATTTTCTTCTATCCTGTTGCTTTACTTCATCGCTCATAAAGCTTCCTTTGTTTTTTGTTGTTCTATAAATGATCTCATTTTAGCGGCAATTTTTTGCATGACTACCTCTAAACCAAATTCTATAAAAAATGTGGGAATTGGCAATTTTTCATAATTATAGGTAGCTAATAATTCTATACGCGACTTCACTTTTTGAAAGTTGTAAAAACGTATACTCCCATTCATTCCAGAAAATACGCCTTTAGCTACCAAAAACCGAATTTCTTTTTTCTCTTCGCCGTCAAGTAAATCAATATTCATCCACATTTTTGCGTAATAGTTAAATGCTTCTGAATGCATGTATAATTGTCGCTTTGCTTCATCAAATTCTATTTTCTTAATATGATCACTCACTTTTTCTAGGTTTTTAAAGTTTTTGGCCACGGTAAATGACTCTTCAGAAGAGCTATTCACGACACCGACACCCTGCATTTCTAAGGTTTTAACAATATTCTCTGACTCTAATGCTTTTACAT
>JAGRAE010000225.1 GCA_020435005.1 Bdellovibrionales bacterium | reverse complement strand
TTCTATTTCTGAAATTGAAGCCACAAAGTATAGTCGATTGGAGTTTGAAAATACGATTTTTACATTAAAATCTGATGACAAATCAATAGACGGACTTCGCGTGCTAAAAAAGTCTGCAGATGTACATCCTAAATCAAGACGTCCCATTCACATAGATTTTTACGCTGTCGATATGCTATCTGAAGTTAGAGTCCATGTAAAAGTTAAGTATGTAGGAAAGCCTGAAGGTGTTATGAGCGGCGGAATTGTTCAAGAGATTCGCCATGACGTGGAAGTAGAATGTTTGCCCAACAACATTCCTGATGTCATTGAACTTGATATCACATCAATGAAATTACATGATACTCTACACGCTTCTGACTTAAAACTTCCAGAAGACGTTGTGCTTATAACAAGCCCTGAAGAGGCCTTAGTATCTGTGGCTGAACCTAAAGCTGAAGAACCAGCAGCAGAAGCTAGCGCTGAAGCCACTAGTACTGAGACCGCAGCAGCAGAAAAGAAAGATTAATTAAAAACTATGAAACTTATTGTTGGTCTGGGAAATCCAGGCCCTAAGTATTTAATGACCCGCCACAATGCGGGTTTTTTAATTATAGACGCCTTTGCCCAACGTAATAATATTAATAATTTTAAAGAAAGTCATAAAGCTCTGACAGCTAAAGCAAAGTTTGATGGCGAAGATGTCATTCTTGCAAAGCCACAAACATTTATGAATTTATCTGGAGAATCTGTTGCTCCTATTTTAAAATATTACAATGTAAATTTAGAAGATCTGTTGGTTCTACATGATGAAGTTGACCTTCCGTTTGCCAAAATAAAACTCCAAACGCACCGTGGTCATGGTGGTCACAATGGAGTTCGAAGTATTCATAGCTTATTAGGGACAAAAGATTATGCTCGCTTAAGGTTTGGCATTGGTCGCCCTTCACATTCCAACATGAGTGTCGCGGATTATGCTCTACAAAATTTTAATAAAGATGAACAAAAACAATTACCAGATATCTTATCACTTGCCGCCGAAGCCGTAGAATGCTTTATTTTAAACGGCTTAAACATAACAGCAACCAGGTATAATAATTAAGAGGTTTTCATGGCATTACAAGTTGGAATTGTTGGTCTACCCAATGTAGGAAAAAGCACTTTATTCAATGCCCTTACTGCAGCCAAAGCAGAAAGTGCAAACTACCCTTTTTGCACAATTGACCCCAATGTCGGAGTCGTAACGGTTCCCGATGCCAGACTTGAGCAAATTTCAAAATTTGTAAAACCACAAAAAAAGATACCTACAACTATTGAATTTGTTGATATTGCCGGCCTTGTTAAGGGCGCTAGTAAAGGCGAAGGTTTAGGCAACCAATTTTTAGCTAATATTAGAGAGGTTGATGCTATTTTACATGCTGTTCGCTGCTTTGATAATGACAATGTCATTCACGTTGAAGGTTCCGTCGATCCTGAACGAGATATTGAAACCATTAATACAGAACTTCTTTTAGCTGATTTAGAAACCGTTGATAAAAAATATCAAAAGGTAGAAAAAATCGCTCGAACCAGCAAAGACAAAAATATAATAGCAGAAGCTTCATTACTAAAAAAATTTAAAGAGACTTTGGAAAGTGGTAAACCTGCCCGCACTGTTACCATAGAAGAATCTGAACAAGAGGCAATGAAACAAATCCATCTATTAACGATGAAGCCAGTATTGTATGTTTGCAATATTGATGAAGATTCAATTAGCCAAGCAGATAGTAACGAATATGTTAAAAAAGTAAAAGATTTAGCTGCTTCAGAGAGCAATGAGTGTGTTGTAATCTGTACGGCATTAGAAGCTGAAATTTCTCAACTGCCTCCTGAAGAACAGAAAGAGTTTTTAGAAAGTGTTGGCCTTGAAGAACCGGGTTTAAATCGACTTATACGAGAAGCTTACAAACTCTTAGGATTAATTACCTATTTCACAGCTGGAGAAAAAGAGGTCCGAGCTTGGACTATACGTCAAGGAACAAAAGCTCCTCAAGCCGCCGGAGTCATCCACTCGGATTTTGAAAGAGGTTTTATCCGTGCTGAAACATTTCACTGTAATGATTTGTTCGAGTACAAATCAGAATCTGCCGTGAAAGAAGCCGGCAAATATCGTTCTGAAGGTAAAGAGTATCTAGTTAAAGATGGCGATATTATGCTCTTCCGCTTTAATGTGTAGTGCATAAAATATATTAAGTATTTAAACTACAGGATGAGATTGTTTTTCTATTGGATCAAAAAAAATTCTTTGTTTTAAAAGTGGAATTATCAAAACGATAAAACAAAAAATATAAAAAAGACCTAAATATAGATATACTTGATGTACACCTTGTTGATCTATTATATAGCCTACCAGTGGGCCGAACATAATAAATAATACTCTTATACCCAAACTAGAAATCGAATTAGCCGTAGCTCTCATATCAGCTGAAACTCTTTTGTTAATGCCATCAGCAATAATTACCGAGTTAAAAGCTCTTGCAATTTGAAAGCACAAGCCAAATAAAATACCTGCAATTATGTAACTGAAACTCATTCCTAAATAACCAATTATTGGTAAGACCCCCAATATAACCAACAGTGTACTTGATCCCAATGATTTTTCGATTTTGTGAGCATATCTACCAAAAATAGCGACGACTAAATTAATAGCAGCCCATAAATAACCAAAATAAATAATGGGTATACCTAAATCCTTCCAATATTTTTGAAATGACCATACCGCCAATAAAGTAGCTCCACCATAAAACATGGATGCTAATAAAATTAAGTTTAACAACCTTGAGTGCTTAAACATGGAACGATAAATATACAAGAAATTCTCTCTGTGCTTTTTTTGATTCAATATTTTTCTAGGTGGCTCTTCTATAAGTAATATGGGAAAAATTGGCAACCAGGCAACTATAGCTTGTGCAATTACAGGTGCATCCATAGACCATAAAACGAGCCAACCACCAATTAACCCGCCAAGTGTCTCGCCCAATTGCTTAAAATATAACCTCCTACCCATCAATTTAATGGGAGCCTTTTTTTGACCCGAAGCCTCAAGGGAATCATAAATCAAGGAAATATCACTTCCCGAATATAAGCTGACCCCTACTGCTAATAAAACCTCAGCAAAAACTAAATGCATAAAATTGTCTGTAAAATAAAAAATCGTAAAACCGATTCCATGGGCAATAGCTCCTAGAATTAAAACTTTTTTTCGTCCCAATAAATCGGAGAGGTATCCCGATGGCACTTCAAAAATCAGTAAAGCTATGCCAAAAATAGCCTGAAGCTCATAAATATTTTTCATGCTTAAGCCACGACTCTCAAAAAAAGGTACAATTACCGGCATAAGCACCATTAGTGCCCAAATAAAATTAAATAAAAATACGAGATATATATTTCTCAACATAAAACTCAGTGTAAGTGATCTTTAGGAAATCAAATAATTATTTAATTTTATGGAAAACATAAGTGCCCCCTACCTTGGTCCAGTCTGACAAAAGTCTAATTGGATTCCAAAATTGAAGCATGCAAGAATCAACTCCATAAGCCTATGCACATATTTAGGGGGAAACTTTAATGTTTAAAACCATCTTATTTTTAACTGTCGTTTTTTGTAATGTAAATGTTTTTGCACAAAGCCTTCTTCCTTATGTTTATTTAACTTTTGAAAATGAAGATACTAGTACCAGTGTAACAATTAACTTTATGACAGATAAAAAGAGTGCAAACAGTTATGCCTACTATGCTACAGAATCAGCTGAGGGCGAGCCAGACGCTTATAATTATAAAATCCCCAGTCGTGTAGGTGAAATTAATAACATCAATAGAAGCTATCATCATGTTCAACTTAGAAGCTTAACTCCGAATTCAACATACTATTTTGTCGTTGGAGATGAAAAAATTGGTTTTTCGCAAGAATACAAATTTAGAACACTCCCCAACGATCATACTCCAATAAAAATTTTAACCGGTGGAGATATGAGTACGGGGGATAAAGTCAATAAAGTCCCCGAGTATGCGATGACTAAAGAGCCACACGTCATCTTAATTGGTGGGGATATTGCTTATGCCAACGGTAAAACCAAAGAGTTAAAAAGATGGGACCAGTGGTTTGATAACATGATGAAGGTAATGATAAGTCCCGATGGTTTTTTAACACCATTAATTGTCGCCATCGGCAATCATGAAGTGACTACAGGTATAGCTTTACCTTGGGGACAAGCTCCATTTTATGAACAAATTTTTGCGCAAGAAAATGGGAAAACTTTCTTTACTAGAAACTTAGGTAA
>JAGRAE010000224.1 GCA_020435005.1 Bdellovibrionales bacterium | reverse complement strand
AATAAATGAAGAAATACAAGCCTAACTAACCTAACTATTTAATATTGCTGGCTACCACTAAAAGTAAAAGAGCACCAAAAGAGCACCTGTATAGCGCCGTTTTTTGCGCTCTGAAAAAAATATGAACAGAGATTAGACACTTTCAGAAAACATAATAAATGTGTAAAATCAATAACTTGCAAAGCTTTTTGTCACATTTATAAACGGGTACTAATTTTGAATTTAAAATTGTCAAATAATTGTATCCAGGAGGATGACACATGTTTGGCAACAAACTGAAAACACTTCTAATAGTTTTTTTATTTCTACCTTTCTTTGTTTATGCTGATACGCAAAGTGAACTAGATCACGAAATTCGATTACTAGAAAAAAGTATGGTTCATAGCGAAAGCAAAAATGTAAATAAACGCAAAACTATGAGTAAAAGTAGGGTTATAAAGAAAATTAATAAATCAGCTATAAAAAAATCAAAAAAGCTACCAAATAAAAAGCCCATTATACAGTCAACAAATAAAATAACTCAAACACACACCGTAGCACAGGCTGTAGAAGTTGTTCCTCCACCCGGTTTAACAAATTATAATTTTCAAGAAGAGTATAAAGAGCCTACAGCTATTAAAAAGAAAAAACGAACTCCATGGGGATTAAATGTTTATGCTTTGTATAGTTTTAGCGATTCTATAACATCCAGTAACAATTCTCGAGCGGCTTTAGGTAGTTCAGAAAAAACTTTTATCTCTGATTACACAAGTGAATTTCATTCGGCAAATGGTTATGGATTTGGTTTGGAATACAGTAAGAAATCCATTTTTAAAGTTGCCAGTGCTGGAATTGGAATTGGAATTGGAGCAACTTACGAATTGGGTAGAAAAATAGATAGAGGTTATATTGGGTATAATGCAACCAATTATAATTACTACAATAACAATAATTCGTACTTAAATAACTACAATAATTATAACATTGAAGATCCTGAGTTATCTCTAATTTTACCTTATGCCAATGTAAATATTAATATTAATGATACTTATGTATTTACAGGCATAAATTATTCTATTCCAGACATGAGCTCTGCCAATGACGAGAACTACAGTGGCCAATTAGGATATCAATTAGGCTTAGGAACACAACTAACGTCATATTTAGCTATTGAAATAGTTCATCGTTGGGTAAACTTTGAAGCTTCACCAATTTTCTACAATAGTAGTTATCAATCAATTAATAGTTATGATATTCGCTATTATCGAGATGAAAGAAGTGGTTTAGGTATTCTTGACGATGAAGAGTTAGAGTTAAAAGGTTTCAATATAAATATAGTGGCAACTTTCTAAGTAAATACGGACTATTGTCTGTATAACAATTAACAAATGACACTTTTATGGTCATTTACATTCAAATGAGATTTAAAAAAATCCGATAAATTTCTAGTGTTAAATTTATTGGAGGCTTTGTGAAACAGTGGATGAAAAAACTGTTAGATCAATTTGATATCGGGATCGAATCGAACCATGAGAAAGAAGCACCTCCTATAAGTGAAGAGAAAGCTACACTTTTGTTTATATTAAATACCCTCAACAAACATTTATTCGAAGTAGAAAATCACTCCATTAGAAAAACACGTGAAAGCCTAGATTTAATAGCAAAAGAGTTAATGAACTGCTCTCAAGAAAAAGTAGAAGATGTGCTGTTTCGTTTCAGACAATTTTATTCAAAATACAGGATAGATGAATGTTCTTATTTTGAAAAAACATTCGAGGATTTTAAAACCATTGTTTGGGATTTTGTTGATCAACTGAGTGAGGATATAGCCTTTGATCAGAAAAACGACAAAAAATTGAATCAAAAACTTTTATTATTAAAAGAGGCTGTTGAAGCCAATTCCATTGATGAGCTTAAAAACCAATCAAGGGAATTCATTGATTCATATGTCGAGTATCAATCTAAAAAAGAAAATAGAAATAAAAAGAAAATGGCTTTTATTGAGAATAATTTAACCAACGTTAAGCAAAAGCTAGTTCAGGCAAACATGAATATGCGTCGAGATCATTTAACAAAAGCATATAATAGAAAAAGTTTCGATGAACATGTTAAGCAATTACATAAATTGAATCGAAGTAATAATAAAGCAATTACACTTATAATACTAGATATAGATTTTTTTAAAAAAATTAATGATAATTATGGCCATGATATTGGCGATTTTGTTTTAGTTGAGTGTGTTAAACTGCTACAAAATATTTTTTCGAGAGAATCAGATTTTGTTGCAAGAATTGGGGGAGAAGAGTTTGCAATATTGTTACCTGACTATCGTTTGGAGCATGCTGCTGATAAAGCTCAAAAAGCACTACAAATTATTCGCAATGAAGTTTTTGTTCAAGATGGACATCAATTGAGATTTACTGTTTCAATGGGCATAGCTCAACTCGGAGAATCAGAAAGTATAGATCAATGGATTAAGAGAGCTGACCAAGCTCTTTATGAGTCTAAAAATACAGGGAGAAATAAATTTACCCTTTCTAAGTGTGCAAAAGCACATATGAAAAGTGTTTCATAATGATATGACAGTTGTCTTATAATCTTTTACTTTTTAAAAGTATTTGCAATTGATAAATAAAATCTTCTGTTGAAATTGTGACACTCAGTTGTGAAATCTTATAACGATGAAAGTAAAATTAAAACCCTTTGAGTTGGTTTCAAGATTGCAAACTTTTGTAATATGAAAACTAAAATGGGATTAATAGGAATAGTAGGAATCATTTTTTGGGGAAATTTAACTTTAGCTCAGGTAGATATAAGACATGGAAGTTATAAGGATAACTTTTTAGATTTTATAATCATGAACTCAGAGCAAGATATAAGATTAACCCGGAGTTACTCGAGTCGAAGTCTTGACCAGGGCTGGTTTGGTTGGGGATGGTGCTCAAATTATGAAGCTAAGCTTAAGTTTAAAAAACGACAAGTCATATATAAAGACTGTCAATTAGAAGTCACTTTTAAGCAAAATGATTCATTAAGCTGGTACAATAAGGCCTTCCCTGAAATTCAGTTATTAGTTTTAGGTAAAAACTATATCGTTAAACATATTGATGGTAGTCAATGGAAATTTGATGAAAATGGGCGACTCTTGAGTGTTAAGGATCGTTCCAACAGAAAATTGAAATTTAAATATCTTAGAACAGAATTTCAAATCAGAAGTCATGACAATATAATTGTTAAATTTTTATTAGGAAGTATGGGGAATGTAAAAAAAGTGAAAGTTATTAGTTCCAAAAGTTTAGATATATATAGAAGAATTAAACAGAGTCATGCCGATGCAGTTAGTATTGACTATAACTACAGCGACGGAAATTTAATAAATGTGAGTATAAATAAAAAAACAATTTATGAGTACACTTACAATCAAGAAAGAAATCTTAGTTTAATAAAGAATGAATTGGGACAGTTTAAAAAAATTGAGTACGACAATGACAATGATTGGGTTGTAAAAACAATTGACTTTAATGGTTGCACAGAATTTCTAGAATATTGGTTTCATCCGCTGAGGCCAAAAGATAACTATAAAACAAACTATAAAAAAGAATGCAATGGAAAAGTTGTTCAGTTTGGTAATTTTGAATTTACTTATGGTGTACATCCTGTTTCAGGCAGATTTTTAAAAAATCTAACTATGAAGAAAGGAGAAAAGACTCAATCTATTGAATTCAATCCCATTTCCGGACGTCCTGTGGAGAGAAATGTGTCCAATCACCTTTAATAAGGGGGCTTTACAGTGATAATATTTCTTATTTTTATGTCCTTGAATGTATTTGCAGCGAGTAACAAGAGCTCAGTCGATTGTATAGAAGTCAAAACTCAAAATATTATGCAGTGGGGGTTAAAAAAATTAAACGTTCCTAAAATTGAATACAATAAAAAGATAGAGTCATCTGTTGTTGCAATTATTGATACTGGCATTGATGTGAATCACGAAAGTTTAAAGAATAGTTTATGGGAGAATCCGGGAGAAGTTGGAATAGATGCTAAGGGGAATAAAAAGCAAAATAATGGTATAGATGATGATCGCAATGGTCACATTGACGACGTCCATGGTTGGAACTTTGTAAATAATAACAATAATTTAAAAGATACAAATGGTCATGGTACTCATATAGCTGGAATTATTGTCGGTCGAACTCCTTGTGGAATGGTTTTTGGTGTGGCCCCTAATACTAAAATTATGGTTCTTAAATATTTTTCTTCACAACAATCTGGAGAACAAACACTCAATAAAAGCATTGCAGCTATGAACTATGCAGTAGCTATGGGAGCTCAA
>JAGRAE010000223.1 GCA_020435005.1 Bdellovibrionales bacterium | reverse complement strand
TGAAATTGAAGATATAGCCAGTAATTTTTTAACATTATTTTTTAAACACGCATTGATTACATTGCAATGAATTTGTAACTCTTGTAAGAGAGATTGTGTTTTACTTGTATCTTTTGAGTTTGTAAATAGACCGCGTGGAGCAGAGTGAATCACCTGTTCGGGGCGTATTTTTTTTATAAATCTATAAGTTTCATTTTTTTTGCATAAATCAACTTCGTTTCTCCCAATTCTTAGGTCTCCATCAATTTGAGAGCCTACATAACCATAGCCACCTAATATTAATGTTTTTACTTTATTGGTTTTCATATTTAGAAGGTAAGCGACCCAATGTTTGTTTGAAATAATAGCTAAATCTAGAGAAATCATTAAATCCTGAATTTAAACATGAATCACTTACACTTAAACTGTTCACTTTAATATCGTGTAAGGCATGCATGACTTTGACTTTTTTTAAATACTTTTTAGGCGATAAGCCATAGTATTTTTTAAATTCCTGAGTCATTGTTGAATACGAAATGTTTAGCTTTCTACTGATTTCTTCAATAGAGAAATTTTCTAAAAAATGATTTTGCAAGAAAGCCATTGTTGTTTGAGCTGTTTTTGATATTGATTTTGTTCTTTGTAGAGTTTTTAATTTATGACCTCCTTCAAATATATTTATTATTTCATTAAATGAATTAATTTTATTGAAAGCTTTGCAACTAAAAACAACTGTATTAGTAGGCAGTTTCTTAGACTTTGTTTCTGATCCATAACCCACCCAATCTAATTGACCACCATTTACTTTATATTCAACTATACCAAAAGCTGGGCTAAAAATAGCTGTAGGACCCTGACAATTCCACCACTTTCCCAAATTTTTAATAAATAATTGATTGGGTTTAGGGTTTAAAAAAATTAGAAACCAACTCGTTGCAAATGCGTCTATATCACTAATTGAATTTTCATAAAAAGTTTTTTTTTCTATAGAATGGAGAAAAGTGTCAATTTGCTTAAATTTTGTTAATAAATTTATACTTTTCATATGAAAAATATAATCACATTAAAGTTTGTCTGACTATGCGATTTCTACATTATTATTATAAATTTTTATAGACTTTAGTTTTAATTGCTCAATACAGCTAATTAAACGCTTCCAAATTCCTGTATAATTAAAGTTATGCAAAAACAATTAAATTGTCGTCATTTTAGTGGTTACAAACCTTGTGGAAAATCTGAAAACTGTAATGATCAATGTGAATATAAATCTTCAGTACAAGAAAGAATTCTAATAGTTCACCTGGAAGCATTAGGGGCTGTACTACGAGCAACTAGTCTTTTGCCTGCTTTAAAAAGAAAATACCCCAATTCTCACGTAACTTGGGTAACACAATCTCCGGCTCAAAATTTATTAGCTAATTTACCTCAAATAGATAGAACACTCACAACATCAGAAACTGATCTTATCCAATTAAAAGCCTTAAAGTTCGATTTTGCATTTTGTTTGGACAAATCACTAAAAGCCTCAGGCGTCCTGGCATCTACTCAGTACAATAATTTAAAAGGCTTCATAGCTAGGGGTGATGGAGTTATCGTACCAGCTAATGCTGCTGCTGAAGAATTATGGGAGTTGGGACTTTCCAACTATAAAAAGTTCTTTGTAAACCAGAAGCCAGAAACTCAATTGGTAATAGAAAGTTTAGAGCTAGGAGAATATTTGCAAGACCCTTATCAGGTTGTTTTGAGTGAAGAAGAAAAAAAGTGGAGCTTACAAAGAAAAAAAGAATGGGCAGCAAATAGCGAAATCATTATAGGTTTAAATACGGGCTGCAGCCCAATTATACCTTATAAAAAGCTAGCAATAAATGCCCATAGAGAGCTAGTTTTAAAACTCAGTAAGTTAGAGGGAGTAAAAGTTGTATTATTGGGAGGGCCTGAAGATACCGAACGAAATGCACTGATTGCTAAGGATTTAGATGCTGTAAATTCTCCTACTGAGCTTGGTATAAGAGATGGTCTGGCTAGCGTAGCGGCCTGTGATATTGTTTTTTCAGGTGATAGTTTAGGTATGCATATGGCTATTGCTTTACAAAAATATGTGGTGGCTTGGTTTGGTCCCACCTGTGCCCATGAAATTGAACTCTATGGACGGGGAGAAAAAATACTAACGGCTGCAAATTGTTCACCCTGTTGGCTCAGAACTTGCCATAAAAGTGTAATGTGTTACGATCAGGTCAATTTAGATGAGATCATTCAAGCAATAGAGCGAGGCATTCATTGGCAAACCTCTTCATCCAAACAGCTTATATTGGAGACCTTTTCCTCTCCATCCCCACTTTAAAAAAATTAAAGCTATTGTATCCGCAGGATGAGCTCGCTATCTTTTGTCGTAAGGGCTTAGGGGCATTATTCAAAGAGCTTCAATTAGTGGATAGTTTTGTTGAGATAGACAAAAATTTAGGTGGCTGGAAAAAAGCAGAGGATCAATTAAAAAAACAAAATTATAATTTAATTGTCAGTGTTCACCAGTCCTTCAGGACAGCAAAAATCGTAAGTTCATTAAATGCAAAAAACAAAATAGGTTACTATAAGTGGTGGAATTTTTGGTCTTATAACAAAAGAGTGTTGCGTCCTATGCATCTGCCAGAGGCATTAAGGCAACTATACTTAATTTCCTCGCTGGATAGTGAACTCTATAAAAGTTTAGAAAGTTTGCAGGTGGAAAAAAATTTTTTGAATGAACAAACTCAATTAAATTTGCATTCATCACTGAGTATCCCTCAATGGGCATCTTGTTCTATTAGAAGTGAATTGTCATTGCACAAATTAAATTTAACTGATTTTATGCTTCCAGAGAGATACATTGTCGTTTCACCGGGGAGTATTTGGCCCACTAAGAGATGGACAGAGTCAGGATTTATAGAGTTGGTGGAATCTTTACCTTTACCTTGTGTTTTATTGGGAAGTTCCGATGAAAAAGAAATTTGTGAGCGGATTCATAAATCAACTTCTAATTCTATAAATCTGTGTGGTAAGACGAATTTACTTGAAAGCTTATTAATTTTGTCTAAAGCGAGTTTGGCAGTGAGTAATGATAGTGGAGCTCAGCATATGGCTGCGGCTGTCGACTGTCCGGTGGTGAGTGTTTTTGGACCGACAGTTTTGGAATTTGGTTATCGTCCGTGGACTTCAAAGGCAAGAGTGGCTGAGGTTGATTTGAAATGTCGACCATGTGGTAAGCATGGAGCTAAAGAATGTCCATTGGGTACCCATGATTGCATGAAAAAATTAAGATCAGAACAAGTGTTAAAGTTAGCTAAAGAGTTGTTATAGATTGTCTAGTAGAATTTATTAAAAAATTATCTTCAACCTAAGCTTTCTGCAAAAGTTTTTATATGGTTAGCTAAAGAGTTGTTATAGATTGTCTAGTAGAATTTATTAAAAAATTATCTTCAACCAAAGCTTTCTGCAAAAGTTTTTATATGGTTAGCTAAAGAGTTGTTATAAGTTTATAATATTTTTTTATTAACTACTATTTCTGGGTAAAAGAAATCCATTTGAAACGAGCTGTCTAGCAGCATGTCTATTTACTCCTAGGCCTTCCCACATATTAACTTGAATATATTTTTTTAAATTTAAGAACTCTGTCCATGTGCTCACAATTCTGGAAAAAGGTCTTCTGTCCCAGAATTGAAAATCATTCGGTGGCTTATGCCAACGGTTGTAACCGGTCACTTTCATCATAATGGCACTGCTAATGGCCCTTATAAAGGAGCAATAACTCTTTCTATTTGGAAGTTTTAAATGAAGATGTATATGGTTTCCTACATTAGCAGAACTCAATACTTGTATGTGATATTTTTTAGAAAAATTAGTTATAATACTTTGTATTTGTGTTTCAAATTTTTTAAAAGACCACTTTTTTTTAGCTTTTGTGGAGCGAAGGACTATATGAGTTGTTGTTCTTAAACCTAAAGGTCTTTTACGTTTTTGAGGATTTTTAAGACTGCCTCCATGCTCTGATTTCTCTTTGCGCACTCCTGGATTGTTAAATTGAAATTGTTTTTGAGGTTGATATCTCATACTAACAAACAATATTTTGTGAGACCTTAAAAGTCAACAATATAATATAAATATGAATTGGTGCGATGGTATAAATTATGAAAATATTTGGTGACTGGCAAGCTGGGTGGTGGCATCAAGCAAGTAAGCAAGTAAGCAAGTAAGCAAGCAAGTAAGTAAGTAAGTAAGTAAGCAAGTAAGTAAGTAAGTAAGTAAGTAAGTAAGTAAGTAAGTAAGTAAGTAAGTAAGTAAGTAAGTAAGTAAGTAAGTAAGTA
>JAGRAE010000222.1 GCA_020435005.1 Bdellovibrionales bacterium | reverse complement strand
CGACTTATTTACTTTTCAGAAGAAAAAATTTCCACAGCCAATGACCCTGTTAAGCGTTTTAGAAAGATGTTAGAGGATTTTTCTGGTAAAAATGCTTTCGAGATATTTCAATATTTTGGCTGCAAACATAATCCAAGTCCGAGTGAAGTAGAAAAAGTCTATAAAGAGTTTGCAAAAGCTAATCATCCAGATAAATTATCTAAAAAGGCTGATAAAGATTTGGTTGAATTAAACAATAAAGTATTTTCTATTGTGAGTGAGGCATACACAACACTCACAAATAAAGACAAACGTAACGTTTTTGTCAATGAGCTAAAGCAAAAAGAAGCCAAGACACAAATTCAAGGTGAAGAGCTGCTGGATAAGGCGACTGAATTGTTAGAAAAAAACCAATTCAGTGAAGCCTATGAGGTATTGCAAAAAGCAAATCAAATGCTAGAAAGTAAAGAGTTGTTTTTAACAACTCTTTGGGCACGTTGTAAGACCGATGCAAATTCTGTTCATAAAGATATGCAAAAACTAAGAGAACAGCTCGATGAGTTTGATTTGGAGGAACGTAAAACAGCTCTTTATCAATTTGTGGTTGGATTGTTATATGTTTTAGAAAATCAATTTCCAGAGGCTGAAAAGTCTTTTAATAGAGCGCTAGATCTCGATAAGAGTTTTATAAGTGTCAGAAGAGAGTTGGCTGTTGTCCGAAGTAAAAATAAAGTAAAAACAAAAGGTTCAGACTTTCTGACAGGTGATGTGACTTCTATTATTTCAGGAATTTTCAATAAAAAGAAGTCAGGTTAATTAACTTCAAGTTCTGCGTGTTGAACAATTTGTTTATACTTTTCAGAGTTTACCTCTTTATAGTTATATTTTTCAAAAAGTTCTAAGAGTTCGAAATAGACTAGCCATGGTATATTGCTTAAAATATTACATTCAGAAATAACTTGTTTTATTTCTGATGAAAAAACAGTTTGATTCTCACGCATAGCCTTTAACTTTCTATATAGATTATGTACCTTTATTTCTTTATCGGTATAGTTTCTTTGTGGAACCCTCTTAGCTGTGAAATCATCATCAAACTCTCCATATGCAAGTCGGTCTGCTGCTCCACCAAAAACAGAAGATATTTTATTACCAGTAACTAAATCAAAGTTACCCCAATCAGGAGAAAAAAGTAATTCATCACCCCTTTTTAAGGTGCAGTTTTTAAAACTAATTAGCAAAAGTTTTTCATTTTTAAATAACAGATTGGTTGTCGTTCCTTTCAAATGGATACCAGAATTAAACTTAAATTCTACAGGTTTATTTAATTCTATGCCCAAATATTTCAAATCTTCTTTAGTGCATAGGTTAAGTGATTTACCAACTTTATCAAGAGGGCCAAGTGGGGAGCTGTATCCATGAGCGTGGTATTCCTTGTGGTGACCGCTGAGCTCTTTATTATTATAGCTAATTTGCGTTGGGCTTGAGAACTTTATAAAAATTGCATCTTCATTTTGTGTATAAAAACTGCTTAAAATTCCAGATATTTGAACTCCACTATCTAACTGAACAGTAGTTACAGTTTTTGCTTCTTGTGCTCTTTCTAAACCAAATATTCCACCAATTTGAAAAGACATTTTTTTAGCTAACTCTTCTAATACTAAGGATAAGTTTTCAAAAGTTGGAGTAACAAAAAGCTGAGGCTGCGGTTCAGTAATGTCATAAGAATAATTGATACAATCAATAGTAAGAGGAATTTTTTTAACAGATTCACTTAAGCAACTTCTTGATTCTCCTAGAGAAGATAAAAGACCTGCGCCAAAGATTTTTGGATTTTTAACATCTCCTATAAGTCCATACTCTGCTGTCCACCAATTCATGCGACTTAATAAAGCAGCTTCCGAAACATAGGATTGCTGTTGGCTTGTTTGCATTAATTCAGTTTCTACAGTCGCAATCTCCATGGCCGTTGAATTTGGCGACTCCTTAAGGTCACTCAGCTTTCGAATCAATGAATACTGTTTCAGGTCTTCTTGTCCAATAATAGCTTTATTGGCCACTTGCGAGTATTGTCTTAAATAGTTGGAAAATTCAACATCAATTAAAATGGGCGCATGTCCGGCCGCCTCGTGAACAATATCGGGTGCGGGTGTATATAATAAGTGTTCAAGTGTTCGCATATCAGAGGCAATTGGTAAGAAGCCTTGGCTTTGAAACTCCATAAATGCAGCTGGAGGTATAAATCCGCTTACAGGTACGGCTTGCCAACCAAATTCTTGTAAGTGTTTATTGATGTTTTCAATTTTAGGTATTTCTTCGATGGTAATACCTGTTTTTTTAATACCATCCATATAACAAGGATGAGCGTTCTTAGTTAAGAAAGATGTTAAGTGCTTGAGAATGTATCTCCAAACAGCATGGTCTTCGGGGGAATAGTTATGATAGGATTGTTCGACGACATATTTTTCTAAGTGTTTAGGTACTAACATTCTCATCGTCCTTGTTTAAATAATTTCTAATATAATCTTCCACACCTTCTTCCAAAGACCAACTTGGATTAGGCATTCCCTGTGAAAGAAACTTTTTCATTTTTGCTTCTGTAAAATACTGGTATCTCTGCTTTAGGCTATCGGGCATTTCTATCCAGTCGATGTTTAATGGTTTGTCCAAGCTATCAAAAACAGATTTTGCTAGGTCTAACCACGTTCTTGCGCGACCGTAACCCATATTGTAAATATCTGACGGCATAGACTTATTCATATAAATTTGCCACATCCACTCGGTGACGTCTTTTACGTAAATAAAGTCTCTCATTTGTTTTCCGTCTTCATAATCAGGATTGTAGGATTTAAACAACTGTAGCTGACCTGTTTCTAAAATTTGGTGATAAGCTTTGTGAACTACAGATCTCATATCTTTTTTGTGATACTCATTGGGACCGTAAACATTGAAAAATCTAAGCCCATACCATCTTTGTGGTTTGCGTGGCTGCTCAAGAATCCATGCGTCTGAATTAACCTTGGACCAGCCATAAGGGTTTAAAGGTTTGAGTTTCTCTGGGGGAGTAGTGTCGGAAAAACCTTGTTCGCCTTGTCCGTAAACGGCCCCACTACTGGCATAGATTAAAGTGCAATTTGAGTACTTGGTACAAAATTGAAATAACTGATTTGTGTATTCAGTATTATTTTCTCTTAAATAATGAATATCTAATTCTTGAGTGTCACTGCATGCGCCCATGTGGAAAATGGCCTTAAGCTGGCTGGCGTTCTCATTCAAAAAATCAAATAATTCGTTAGGTTTTAAAAAGAATTTGTATTTGGCTTTGTTTAAGGGCTGAGGACGGTCGATTGTTGATACGAAGTCACAGCAGACAATGTCTTCAATATTTTTTTTATTTAGAAAATGAACCATTTGGCTACCGATAAAGCCATTAGCTCCTGTAACTATAAACATAAAGCTCTCCAAAGAAGCTACACTTTATATTCAGTTTTCTCTTAAAGCAACTTATTGAGATAGTAAGTTGTGGCTTATAATTATTAATTCCAGAACTTAGATTTACTAAAAGTATAGGTATGCTTACGTCGCACCACGAAACTTAAAAAAATGAAGCGCTGCTCTGATAAGACTCAATAACTATATGCAATTATCTTGATCCCTATAACGTTAGCTTTGTTTCGTGGTTTTTTTGTAATTATATTTTGTCCAGGCCGAATAGCCTTCGGTAAAGAAATTTTGCCTACTTTGTTTTAATATTTCGCCCAGGCAGAATAGCCTTCTGTAAGGAAATTTTATCTACTTAGTTTTATTATTTTGCCCGGGCAAACCAGCTCCTTTGTATGATTATTTTCTAATATCAAATGCGCCAATTCATGATGAGCTGGGCACAAACTTATTAGATTATCTACACTGTGTTCACCGCCCTGGGATACGGGCTGTTTGTGATGCAGATGTAACCATCTTTTGTGGTGTTGCATCTTTCACCTGAAGGATAGTGATGACGACATTGCCCCTGATCCCTTAAATGCACTTTATGCGCAATTTCTGCCGGAATAGCATTGCGTTGACCTAATGAGTTTATGGCTGGCTGATTTTTTATGGGGGCTGAATCAATGTTTTTGTTTAATTCTTTTATTGTAGCATGTTGTTTTATGTTTTTAGTTAATTCTATTTTCTTGGCAGAATGTTTCTTGTTGTTCTTTAAGCCAGTATTCTTAACTGAAGTTTTCTCGATTTTAATTAATTCTTTCTTTTTAGTGATTCGCTCAGCTTTTCTCACCGGATCGTGCTTTTCAAGATACTCAGCAGCTAAGCTTTTAAACACTTCTTCCATGGTTACGGCCTTGCCTTTTGCTGTGGACAGTAAATCCTGTACTTGGACTAGCATTTTATA
>JAGRAE010000221.1 GCA_020435005.1 Bdellovibrionales bacterium | reverse complement strand
TGTAAAAAGCCGCTATTTAAAAAGAAAAAGTCAACACAACGCTGAACTTTTACATGATAGCTATTTATCGCTGGCTCGAGCCAACTGGACACAGGGGCATATCCGATTAGCCAAAAAAACATTAAGTATTGCTGAAAATTTACTTCGAAAAAAATATTCATTAGCGCAAATTTATTTAATCCGCGGAAGAATGAGTGAAGAAGTACAAAAGTTTAATGAAGCTTTAGTTTGGTACAATAAAGCACTTAATGAGCCTATTAAAGATTACCTAAAAGAAACTTTATTATGGTTTAAAGCCTGGAACTTAAGAAAAGTTAAAAAACATGATGAAGCTGTTGAGGTTTTTAAAGAAATTATTGCCATGGAAATGGAAGAAGACAATAAAAGTAAATATAAATTTTGGTTGGCAAAAACCTATAAAGATTTAAAAAAATTTGAAGATGCTGATAGCTTTTTTGAAGACGCCATAGCGGATGACCCCTTAGGATATTATGGTTTACTTGCACACAGAGAAACACATGAAGTTTTAAAGCTTCCATATGCAAAAAGAAGTATTGCTTCACAAAATGTAACGACAGAAGATAAAAACAACATTGGCAACTTTATAGATACTACATACCTAGATTGGCTAATTTCAGTTGGTGAAATAGACATAACAGATTTCTTTTTGGATCACGCTATGTCTTCAATGAAAAAACAAGACTTTGTAACTAATGAACAGTGGCTGGCTTTATTCCATTATTATGCAAAAGCCGGAAGTTACTTAAATTTATTTTCACAATTGGCAAAAATACCGCCTCAACAAAGAAAAACTATTCTTGCTGAAAATCCTGATTTAATTTTTCCTAAACCTTTCTATGATCAAGTTTCTCTTTATGCTAGTCAGTTTGGAATAAGTGCTGAGTATATTTACTCAATTATGAGACAGGAATCTGCTTTTAATCCAAAAGCACGCAGCCATATGGATGCTTTTGGCTTAATGCAATTACTACCAAAAGTTGCTAAAAAGTATGCAAAAGCTAATCAAGTACCCTTTAAAAAAGCTGAAGATTTATTTGAACCTAAAGTAAGTATTGCTCTGGGTGCGGCTCATTTACGCCAACTATGGGATAATTATGAAGGACGATTTATATTGGCAACAGCCTCTTATAACGCCAACAAAAAAGCCATCAAGGGTTGGTTAGAAACTCGCTACAGAGGAGACTCTCTAGAGTTTATAGAGGACATACCTTATCAAGAAACTCGGAATTATATAAAGTTAGTTCTAAGGAATTTAATATTCTATAAAATAGTAAACTCACCTAATAAGGTAATCACTTTCCCCAACTGGGCCCTGAACCTCTAAAAGGTACACTGTTCTTTTAGAGGAGTTCTGCGATTTCGGGGAGCTTGTATTGTCCACGGCACCACGTGATTAATCGCTGACGCCAACTATCACTGAGTTCAAATTCTGGATGGGTAATAAGTAGTTTAGCAATCTCCACTTGTACCGGTACATCTACTGGACCTTTAATGATTAATGCTATAAGTGGTGTCTTTGGTCGACGTTGACTACCCAAATTGTAATTGGGACTCGCCCCTTTTTCTAATAACCACTGAACAAGCAATGGCTTTAAGAAAAAAACCGCCTTATCTACAAGTAACTCACCTAAAACTTCTGGTGAGAGCTCTTCGCGATGGAGTACTTTTAATACAACTTCATCGTCATTTTCTGTAGCGTAATCAATGGCCGACTTTTGTTGATCGTCTTTTATATTGGGATCAGCGCCCTCCTGAATTAAATAATCTATCAAATTATACTTATTCCCTTTCACAGCTGCAATAAGAGGCGTTACCCCACCCTGCCCTTTATAGTTAATATCAACACCTTGACTAAGATAAGCTTTTACTTTTTCAAGATCGCCTTGAGCGATGGCTTCAAAAATTAATATACCGGGGTCTTCGACTTTACTCTCTTTATCTTTGACATAATCTTTTGAATTATAATGCTCTTGCTCATGCTTGCAACCTGTACTGATGACTAAAATCAACAACAGAAATCCAAACATATTTTTAATTAAAAATTTACAAAAAAACATAAGCACTCACCCTCATAAACTCATAGACAAGCTCAAGCCCACAGCCTGATCACGAGTTTTACTGCGCCTCACTTGATCACCTATTTTATAAACCGCATCTTCACTTAATAAATTTGAAATTTTTAATTTAACTTGAGCTTTCTCATTTAACTCATGAGAAGCTACAAAATCCACTTGATGTCTGGGCTGTTCATAAACATCGGGAATGCCATCCGTACTTACCTCTGTTATTCTTTTGCCAAAAATATTGTAAACCATTGATAAATTGGTTTTTTTCTTTTCCCAATTGTAATCTAACATTGTATTGATTACGTAAGGAGATTGCCCTTGCAGCGCTCTCTTTCGGGTTGTTAAATTCACATTGGAATCCAAATTGTCGAGAAATATCTTAGAATCAATTTGCGAAAAGTTTCCGCTCCACGAAAGGGGCCCCAGCGAAGAGTGAAGAAAACCTAAGTTTTTGCGAAATTCAATTTCATAGCCTACATTTTTAGCTTTCTCCGCATTGGCAAACGTTAACACCGGATCGGAAGCCCCCACAGAAATCTCCTCGATAGGGTGAATAAAATCTTTACTAAAAATACCAAAAGAAATATTTTCCATGCGGCTAAAATACCACTCCCAACGCAAGTCCATATTGGTAATGACTGCAGCCTTCAAATTGGGATTGCCCACAACATTGATATCTCTATCATCATCTCGCCATAGCGAATCAGAAAGTTCTTTAAAGTCTGGGCGAGATACAGTTTCACTATAAGCCCAACGCAACTGCATTTTGTCGCTCATGCGCCAAGTCCAATAAAAAATAGGAAGATGGTCAATGGTCTTTAAACGACTTTGCCTAATCTCATCTGTAGCTGATAAATTGGCAAAAGTAGATACATCTTGATTGGACTCTTCAATTCTCACACCCATACTCAAATCTAAAACTGCCAGTACCGGCCATTTGGAATTCACAAAATAAGAGATAACATTTTGGTTTGCTTGATAACTGTCTGTAGGTAAAGAATTGTCTTCGTACTGTAAACAATCAGGCTTCAAGCAGCTATCTATAATTTCTTCCACAGTTTTAGAAAGCAAATGCTGATAAGGTTTTAAATTTTCTCCGCGAAAACTTAAAGCGTAACGCAGAACTTCTGAATTTCTGCCGCGATCCACTTTGTTTAGACCAACTTTAACTTCAGCTTTACGCCCTCCCCAAAAATTAACAGGCTGAGTGTAAGACAAAGCGACATCGCGGACATTTTCAGATAAGTCGGCAAATTCACGGGTATAACCAATGGCCTCAGCAAAACTTAAGAAGTTGTACTCACCCGTAGTTTCATCTAAAACATATTTTGAATTGCGTTCATCGGGTTCGTACAAACGAGCCTTAGAGTAAGAAAGGTGCCAGCTAATTTCTGGCTTGTTGAATCCTCTAAATTTGTGCTCACCATTTACTATAAAAGAACGCAAATCTCTTTCTGTCCACTGCAACTGCGTTTCCTTTATATTGGTATTAAAGTCAAAGTTAAAACCCTCACCTAGAGCGGTGGTATCTGTTGTTTTTCTCGCGACCAAATAATTCATTTGCAGCTTGTGCTTTTTATTGTAGGACGCTCCTAAACCTAAGAGTCCACCTAGCTTAATATCTGCTATACTTTTTTTCTTTAAGTTGTTTGTCTCTTGTACGGGCAAGCCATTAACTAATTTATAACCAAAGCTTTCTTCACGTTGAGTTTTTTGATTATATCCATAAATGATCGAACTTAAGTGTGATAAACGAAAGCGACCTTGCTTATAACCATTGCCATAAACTGCCGATAAACTCGGAATGGGGTTTCTTTTTGTTTCACTCACATTATTAACATTATTGAAAGACTGAAGAGCTTCCCCACTCACAATATTGCCCCCAGCCAAGCCATTTGGAAGACGACGAGTTCCATCATCAATACCCAGCCAATCTTTTTTTCCACCCTGATAAGACATAAAGTTATCACCAGAGTCGTTATAGAAAGTCTGACTCACAGAGGCCTTAAAAAAAGATTTTTCAGGAAAGCTCTTCATTTGTAGCATAATAGAGCCTCCACCAAATTCTCCGGTACGATCGGGTGAGTAGCTTTTTTGAATTACCATATTTTCAAGAACGCCTACGGGAAACAAATCGAGGGGAACCACTCTCCGTGAAGGGTCAGGACTGGGTATAGCCACACCATTTAACAATGTATTTGAATACCTTTCACCCAAGCCTCTTACATAAACAAATTTACCATCAATAAGAGTTAAACCGGTTACTCTTTTCAAAGAAGAAGCTGCATCACTGTCCCCTGACTTAGG
>JAGRAE010000220.1 GCA_020435005.1 Bdellovibrionales bacterium | reverse complement strand
AAATCATTTTCAAATCTGGCAATGTTGCGACAGTCGTAAATAATTTTACTCGCAAAAACTTTATACCATAGGTTTTAAAAAGCTTGTTTCATAGATAGATCAAGCTTTTTTTGGAATAGCTTTAAAAGCTATGAAAGCCGCCACAGCGAGGCGTTCTAGAGGCAACACAACTTTTCAAATGAAGTTGATAGTTTAAATTTCATACAAGGGAAATATGGGATGCAAAAACATAGTCAAGCATAAAAAAATAAATATTAAAAAAACACAAATAATATTTCTAATATTAGATTTCAAAATCACAACATCACTGTCACTTTTGCAATAAAGACAAGTAAATTACTCTCAATGCCACGACGGCATTGAGAAAGGCCCTATCAGGATGTAAAGGTCAACATAACTTATCCTATCTGCTGGAAGTAGTTATTTACCTCTGAAAATAAACATCTAAATGTATAGTTCATCTTAACCGAAAGCCATTCTGCCCAGGTAAAACAGACTTTTACAAATACACAAACAGATAATTCAAAAAAAATAATAGTTCTTAAATATCTTCGTTATGTGATTTTGCTATTTCTTCTACAACTCTCATTAGATTTTTGCTACGGGCAATATTTAGATTTTTAGTATTTGGCTTTAGTTCCGATGAATACGTAACTTGACTAGCTATAAAATTATCAATTACTTTTTGTATTTCCTCATGCTTCAAACCTTTGGATCGATTTTCAATAATTTCATTTACAATATAAAGCAAAGCATTGCCAGTAACCCGTTCCTCTTTGTTCCATTTTTGGCTGCGTGCATTTAGGCTTTGTAAAAACAAAGTTCGTCTATGTTTTGAACCAAGAGAATTAATAAGTAATTTAATATTTTCAATAACTAAATTAATTTTTGATTCTAAATAGGGAGAAAGTTGTTTGTCTTCAGTACGACAATTATCATCTGACAGTATTTCACTATAGACTTCATTAATAGATATTTTTTCATCAAAGTTTTTATTTAACTTCTGTAAAATAATTAATATAAATTTTCTCATATTTAATATGGCTGGGCGATTAATACCATCAGCCACACGAGACATTTTTTCTTTGGTTTTTACTTTTTCAAGCTTTTCAAATTCCAAAAATAACGTATTAACAGTTTCATAATTGTTTGCAAATAAAGCATTTACTTCTTTTTGGCTAAATCCCCATTGTTGTAGAAACAAGCTTCTTTTTTCGTCTTCATAGACTTGGTCAAAATCTTTAAGCAATGGGTGGTCTTTAAATTGGTTTAATCCTTTTCGCTCTTTTGTCTCCAAGTAATCAACTAACTGAATAAAAACTTGAAAAATGAGTCTGGCTTTTGCTTTTTGCTCATTTAAATTAGTAGAAAAGCGTTCAACATCGTCATAGCGATACTGATCATGCCTTAAACCAAATTGCCTAACACTTCCATAATCAATAATACCGGCTGTGGCTAGAACATTATCGCCATCCCAGTCGAGCCATGCAAAAATATAATCTCTTTCTAAGCGGGCAACAAACTTTGCAAATGAGATATTTACTTCATTAAGCATAAGTTTGTATTTATTTTGACTGCGAAAACTAAAGTTCCATTTTTTATTGTGGAGTTGTCTTAAAATAAAATAATCAGTTCCACGTTTTAAAGCATCATAATTTTCTTGCTTCAAATACATAAATAAATGTGCAGGACGCAGTAAGTTTTGGCTGGCACGAACACCAATTCCAACTCCTCCCCCCAAATCAATAATTGCCAAAACTCTTTCCGTCTCAATTCCCTGAAGATGAATTATTTCTGCCATTATCGATGCGGAATAAAGCTCATCAATTTCAGCTAAACCACAACCATACCCTTGCTCTGTATTGCCAGACTTTAAAGGTTTACCTGCGAGGACAGCACCAGGTGCAAGAGCGGTAACTCCGGTCCCTCTACTTGATACATCCCAAGTAATTCCTTTGTGGATAACAGATCCATTCCATATACAACGACCATCACCAGAAGTTTCCCCTTTTTTATTATTGTGTTGAAGCTGTAAGTATCTCGTTGCCATATAGGGATGCTCTTTGATGCGATCTTCAGGATAACGAATCTTGTGTTGCTCATCATATTCGTTAATGATTCTTACACAAAAAGTTGATAATAATTTTTCTTCTAGTTTTTTATTGAGTCGATCTGGGTGATCTTTATCTAGAATCCCCATCTCTTTGGCTAATTTAAAATTAAAATAAGCTATTTTTCCATTTTTAAGCTCTCGCACTTTGTATGAGAGGTGCCCTTCTGGCATAACTTCTTGCCAAGGGTGTTGGCCATTTAATTGATCTAAAATTTCGTAGGAATCTTTTGTAGGTTTACTTCGAGGCTGTTTTTGACTGAGGTTTTTTAAGGCCTCATTAGCTAATTTATTTATAGGTTCTACTTTAGACCGACTCATGTAAGACTTTTCGGTCAATTAAGGCACTGGCTTTAATTGTTCCAGGTCCTAAGTGGTAGCAATTGCACTTGAAATCTAACACACATTTACTACCAGTTAGGACCTGGAACTATTTAGAACTATTCAGCTTTTACGTAATTATCACCTTTTTTCCAGCCTGCACCGCAAAGTTCGCCAGTTTTCAAGCCAGTTAATACGCGAAGGATTTCTTTTGAATCACGGCCCACATTTAAATTATGGATTCCCATGTATTGAATGGTTCCTTCAGGATCAATAATAAATGTTCCGCGAGTAGCAATACCTTGGTCTTGTAACAAGACTCCATAATCTCTAGAAACTTGCTTAGTGACATCGCCAAGTAATGGATAGCCCAAATCTCCCAAATCATCTTTAATCCATCTTTTGTGAGAATGAACAGAGTCAATACTGCAGCCAATGACCTCAGCACCTAACTCTTTAAACTCAGGAAGCGTATCTCTAAATTGAGTGATCTCAGTAGGGCAAACAAATGTAAAATCTAGAGGGTAGAAAAATAAAACCACCCATTTACCTTTGTAATCAGATAAACTGATATCTTTAAAATCTCCACCATCTACAACGGCTGGACTGGTAAATTGAGGGGCTGGTTGACCGATCATTGGCATAATAATCTCCTTTAACTGTTAACGCGACAAGTTAATTTCTTGCAAAATGTTTTCATGCGTAGCTAGTTTTGCCATAAAAAGTCTACATCAGCAAGTCGAGGAGTATATATGAAAATCATATCGTGGAACGTAAATGGAATTCGCGCTTGCGCAAAAAGAGGATTTTTAGAGTTTATTAAACGTGAAGATCCCGACATTCTTTGTATTCAGGAGACAAAAGCCCACCCTGATCAGTTGGATGAAGAATTGTTACATCCGTTGGGTAGAGTGGGTTATTTTTCTTCTGCCGAAAGAAAAGGCTATTCTGGAACGGCTACTTTTTTAAAACAACAACCAGATGATGTTTATCATGGTATCAGAATTAAAAAATTTGATTCTGAGGGAAGATTTGTTGTTACTGAACAAAAGGACTTCACTCTTTACAATGTTTATTTTCCCAATGGTGCTGCCAGAGAGGAAAGGCATTTATATAAAATGGAATTTTTGGATAAGTTTACCAAGCATCTTAAGAAAAAAATTGATAATAATGAAAAAGTAATAGTTGTTGGGGATTACAACGTTGCTTATTTGGATTACGACGTGTTTGACCCTGTAAGATTATCAAAATGTAGTGGTTTTTTACCAGAAGAACGTGAGTGCTTTAAGAGTTATTTAGATATAGGTTTTATCGATACCTTCCGCTATTTTTATCCTAAAGAAGAGCAGATTTATACTTGGTGGTCTTATAGAGAAAACGCACGAATAGCGAATAGGGGTTGGAGAATTGATCACATTTGTGTTACAGAAAACCTTATAGGAAAGGTCAAAGACACTAAAATATTGGACCAGCAACTAGGCTCTGACCACTGTCCCGTAGTTATGGAGATAGATTTATAATGGCTATTTTATTTTTATTATTTACTATAGTGCCTATAATTGAACTTTTTCTACTTATACAAGTAGGACAAGTTATAGGCGCATGGGATACAGTTCTTATAGTTATCATTACAGGTATCTTGGGGGCTTACATGGCTCGCGCTCAGGGTATGGCCATAATTGCCAATACACAAAAGCAATTGGCTCAAGGGCAAATTCCCACTGACCCTATAGTTAATGGCTTTTTAGTTTTTATAGGTGGATTACTGTTAATTACTCCTGGTTTTGTGACGGACTTATTTGGTTTATCATTAGTATTTCCCTGGACGCGTAAGCTTTATATTAAATCAGTTAAAACCTTTTTTAAGAAAAAAATTTCTACAGGAAATGTTCGATTTTATACAAATGTAAATGGGGAGTGGCAAAGTTCTGATCAATATAGAGATGTTACTCATTCTCAGAATCAAATTAACACGGAACCAGCAAAAATTATTGATATGAGTGAATACAGAAGTAAAGAATGAAAATTTTCAGGGAACCTGGCCAGTTTAATTTTCAGCGATTATGACCGCATCGGTTTTAGCCGGCTAATTTCT
>JAGRAE010000021.1 GCA_020435005.1 Bdellovibrionales bacterium | reverse complement strand
ATAAAAACAAATTTTTCAAAACCTTCAGTGTCAACTTTTAATAGATTTATTTTAAGATCATTTAAAACACTATCTAAAGTTTTAACTTCAATTTTTAAGCTCTCACCTTCTTCTTTAAGAATATGATTTTGATCATCTGATCTAGAATTAGTAAAACTAACATAACCTGGAGTTTCACCTAAACCACAATTGAAAGTAATAATATTTGTAGTTTTATTTAGTTGAATATTTTTTTGTAAATACTCATGAGTTTTAGGGTGAGGCTCAAAAGAAAAAACTTTTCCAGAAGCGCCTACAATTGATGAAGCTAATAAACTTAAGTGTCCAATGTTAGCACCAATGTCAACAAACACATCCCCCTTTTTTAATAAATCTTTTAGGATTAATTCGTCTTCAAGTCCATGGGTATTGTCGTAATATAAGCTAGCACTCAATGCTGTAGGGAAAAATTTAAGTTTATATTGTTTTCTATTAATATCAAAGAAAGTACAGAATCCACTATGCCAAAGAGCTCGAGACCAAAGAAATTTTATTGGTTCCTTTTCTTCTTTTAATCGTTTGAAGCTACTTAATAACATTAATGAACCCTCTTCTCTTCGTCCTGTACTAAAAGCTCATTGTTTTTCATAAAGGGTGTTAGTCCATTATGAACAACTTCATTGAGGATCTCTATGGCTTTTTTATCTGAATTTTGGGAGAGCTCACAAAGCTGGTTAACTATAGCAAATACCATTTTTCTAAGAGTTTGTGGTTGTTCAAAAAGTTCTAAATTGTCCCCTTTTGGAACAGTTAATATATCTGGGTTATCTGTTTTTAATTCTTTTCCTGAAATATAAAGTTCTTCAAACATTTTTTCGCCGGGTCGCAAACCTATAAATTCTATTGGCATTTCGTCTTCACTGAAACCCATATAGGAGATCAAACTTTTCACTATGTCTAGAATTTTTATGGGTTCTCCCATTTTTAAGACCTGTAAGTCACCTGGTTTAGACAAAATTGCCGCATTGAGCACTAATGAAACTGCTTCGGGAATTAACATAAAGTAGCGAGTCATATCTTGATGAGTGACAGTAACAGGTCCGCCCTCTTGGATTTGCTTTTGGATTAACGGAATTAAACTGCCAGAGCTACCAAGTACATTGCCAAAACGAACAGCACAGTAAGTGTTTTTGGTTGTCTGTCCCATAGCGGTTGTCATCATTTCACAAACTCTTTTAGTAGCCCCCATAACTCCAACAGGGTTCACTGCTTTGTCTGTTGAAATTAAAACGCAAGTTTTAACTTTTAAGGATTCACAAATCTCATAAAGGTTTTTAGTGCCTAATATATTATTTAAAATAGCAGAGAAAGGATTTGCCTGTACTAAGTGAACGTGTTTATAGGCGGCAGCATGAAAAACGATACTAGGTTTATGTTCTCTCAATGCCGTTTCGAGTAAATCGCTATCTTTTAAGTCAATTAGTAAAGGTATAACTCTGTGTGAAGATTGTGGGTCCAATCTTAATTCATTATCGATTGCGTATAATGAAAATTCATTGTGATCTAAAAGAAGCAATTGCCTGGGGCCAAAGCTCCAAATTTGGCGTGCTAACTCGCTACCAATAGAACCACCAGCACCGGTGACAAGAACAGTTTGTCCTTCGATAAGTTTACGAATAGAACTAAAATCAATGTGCCGTTGTGGACGGTTGAGAAGATCTTTTAACTCTAAAGAACGAATGAGATTCGCATTCTTAGAGTCCTTTGTTGAAACTATTTGTGGTTTTATATTGTATTTTTTTGTTACTGCAAGAATATTGCGGATGAGCTCACCAGAGGGATCAGTAATAGAGATGATGACTTTTTCAATATTTAAATTTTCAATACAATTTGCAAGGTCATCAATAGTTCCATAAACTTTTACACTTTCGACGCTTTTACCAAGTTTTTCTGGGTCGTCATCGAGAAATGCAATAACATTTGTTCGCATGGAATAATCTTGCTTAAAGCGTTTGGCTAATGTCCGACCATTAAATCCTGCGCCATAGATGAGTGTTCGACGCCCTTGAAGTTTAACATCTTTACTGTAAGAACGCTCAAATTGCTGTCGTCTCAAAAGTCGACTACCCATAAGACCCAGGGTAGAAATAATCATTTCCATTATAAAAACAGATCGAGGAAGTTCTTTGATTTCAATTAAGTAGGAAATGCCTAACAAGACAGCTGACGAAAGAGCAACGGACTTTGCCAATAACATGGCATCATTAGAAGTCACAAATCGCCAAAAAATTTTGTAAACACCCATGAAGTAAAACACTAAGAGGCGTATGGGTATATACAAGGGAAGAAAACGCAAAAAAATAGGCCAATAAATCGTGTGAAGTTCATCGCCTACTCTCAGCCAAAAACTTAAATAAAGCGAGAGACTAATTACGACAGCGTCAAAAAGGGCGTGAACGATAAGTTTTCTATAATTTTTGAGAAGTAGATCTTTCATTCATTTAATCCCTTTGCTGTCTCAAACTATTGTATTACCGCGCGAAGTCAATAGCCCGACATTTAGCAGCAAACCTCAATTTCAGTAACGGCCCTTTGTACCTTTCTATTTTTTTTAATATAAGGTCTATGGTGAAATCACAAAAGAAAAAAATTTTATATGTAGCTAACGATTACGACTTTTTTATTGCTCATCGTATGCCTTTTGCAATGGCTGCACAAAAAAGTAACTATGACGTGATTTTTTCTACCCCACCTCCCAATAGTGGAAGCTTAACTCAACACGAAAATATGCGTTTTATTCCTCTTAAACTCCGCCGTAAAGGACGTATGTTATTTACTGAGCTCAAAGCTTTTTTTCATATTCTTTCCATTTACAAAAAGGAAAAACCGGACATTGTTCATCATTTTACTGTAAAGCCAGTCGTCTATGGAAGTTTGGCAGCGCGTCTTGTTGGCGTTCCGATTGTAATTAATACAATCACAGGTTTAGGCTCGGTGTACATTCAGCCTAGTTTTTATAATTGGTTCACACAATTGTTGATCGGTTTAACCTATAAAATTTCATTTCGCACAAATTTCGTGAAGTTAATTTTTCAGAATCCAGATGATCAAAAGTTGTTTTTAAGCCGTGGTTACATCGAAGAGGAACAAAGTTGTGTGGTGTTGGGTTCTGGTGTGGATACAAATAGGTTTGTTCCCACACAAGAACCAGAAAGTATTCCTATTATTCTTTATCCGGGACGCATGTTGTGGGATAAGGGCGTGGGGGACTTAATAAAAGCCGGTAAGAGTCTTAGCGAACGGGGTTATAAATTTAAAATTCGATTTTGTGGTCCTTTAGATTTAATTAACCCTACAGGTATACGTGAAAAAGATATTCGTGAATGGCAGAACTATGATTGGTTTCAATGGGATGGACCCCAATCGGATATGCCAAAGATTTTTTCTGAATCACATATTGTGTGTTTGCCGTCGTATAGAGAAGGTGTACCTATTGCTCTACTAGAGGCGGCTTCCAGTGAAAAACCTATTGTAACTACTTTAGCCCCTGGTTGCCGCGAAGTGGTAAGTGAAGAATTAAATGGTTATCTCGTACCTGTCAGTAGCCCTGAGTCCATAGCCATGGCCCTAGCTAAACTCTTAGAAAAACCAGAACTGAGAAAAAGTATGGGACAAGAAGGAAGAAATATTGCCACTCGTAAATTTTCACGAGTGGAAATCATTAATGAAGTTTTAAATATATATAATCAAATGGTAGATAATTATTCAAAGGTTAATGCTATCTGAATTAACTACCTTGTAAGTGGTGTATCTTTCATAGTTACGTTTGGACTGCGTCCGAGAGCAAAGGTTTCAAAAAGTCCCTTCAAATAACCTAAACCATAACTAAAATGGATTCCCAAAAATGTAATAATTAACGTAGGTATAAGACTCAAATTCTTTTTGCTAAATGAAATTTTAGAAGAAACCATTAATGCGATAAAAAAGTAAAGACCCAATTCTAAAAGTGCAATGTATAAGAAAAATATATTGTATGTAGAAAGCAAAAGGAAAAAAGCAGTAGATAATATAAATAACATAGGTACAAATTGACGGATTGTAGCTGGTCGCCCCAATTTTTGATTCACAAATGGTCGACAGTATCCATATTGAAAGTACATCTTCCAGGCTTTTTTTAAGGTGTCTCGAGGGAAATATTCCGTTTTAATATCGGGAACTAAAAATATTTTCCCGCCTTTTTGTTCAAGACGTGAATTCAATTCATTATCTTGTCCTCTCACTAAGTCTTCGTCATAGAGGCCAATTTTATCAAAAACTTTTCGCCAGTAACAGCCAAAGGGAACAGTATCAACTTGCTTAGGATTATTTACACCCAACCGAAAGTAGGCATTACCAACGCCAAAAGGATGAGACATAGCATGGGCAATGGCTTTTGCTTCAAGGGTATCACGTGCGGGTTTTGTAATCAGTGAACCACCCACATTGTCAGCATCCAACCAAATTAGCCATTCCACGAGTCGAGAAATATAATTTTTTGGATAAATGCTATGGGCGTCCATGCGAACAACAACATCACCTGTGGCATTGCGGATACCAATATTCATGGCGTTTGGTGTGACTTGCATCTCATTTTCTAGGTATTTAATAAATGAATATTTATTTTGATACTCCTTTAAGATATCCACCGTCCCATCAATGCTCATTCCATCAACGACAATCACTTCCATTTGTTCTTTGGGGTAATTTTGATCCAAAATACTTTCTAATACACGAGCAATATACATAATCTCATTGCGGCAGGGAATTACTACAGATACTTTTAAGTTCTGGTCCAATTTTCTCATGATATATGGTTGTTCATACATAAAAGGTACCTGCTACTTTTTCTGGAAACTGTGTGTATCTAATCAAAAAGTATATGAGATTCTATCATTTTCAATAAATGAATGAAAATAGAGAGATATTTTTTTAGTAAAATGCACTGTTTTTTTGTAATTAATTTGTAAAATTAACAAGTTACAAGAATATCACAAAAGCTTTTGAGACTTCTATATTATGCTCTAGGCCGATTATTTACGGTTTACCAAATATATAAAAAGTAGTAGGGTTCTGTGACAATAAAAGTCAGAAATTTAAAGGGAATTATATGTTTGAAGGAAAATCGATACTGGTTACAGGTGGAACAGGGTCTTTTGGCAAAGCTTTTGTGGGTCACATGTTGGCTAATTACAATCTGAATAGGCTCATTATTTTTAGTCGAGATGAGTTAAAACAATTTGAAATGCAACAAATTTTTCCCAATGATAAATATCCTAACTTGAGATATTTTATAGGTGATATTCGCGATGAGTCTAGGTTGCGCATGGCCATGCGGGGAGTTGATTATGTAATTCATGCCGCGGCTTTAAAACAAGTACCCGCGGCAGAATATAACCCTTTTGAATGTATAAAAACAAACGTTATTGGTGCGGAAAATGTTATAAGTGCTGCCATTTACAATAATGTAAAAAAAGTAGTAGCCCTCTCAACGGATAAGGCAGCTAACCCCATTAATTTGTATGGAGCGACTAAATTAGCTTCAGATAAAGCTTTTATTTCTTCGAATAATTTAAGTGGGGCCACAGGGCCACGTTTTTGTGTTATTCGATATGGTAATGTGATGGGAAGTCGGGGAAGTGTCCTACCTTTTTTCCAAAAGTGTCTACAGGAAGGTAGAAAGTCTTTACCTATAACTGATGAAAGAATGACTCGTTTTTGGATCACTCTTGAGCAGGGAGTCAACTTTGTTATTCAAAGTTTAGAAAATATGAAGGGTGGAGAGATTTTTGTTCCTAAAATTCCAAGTATGAAGGTAGTGGATATTGCAAGAGCTTTAGCGCCCAATATTGATTTAGAATTTGTAGGTATTCGTCCAGGAGAAAAACTTCATGAGATCATGGTTCCTGAAGATGAAGCCAGAAACACATTGGAATTTGAGAATTACTATGTGATACAACCTGCATTTCATTGGTGGGATACAACTTCTTATCAAGAAAAAATGGGTGGGAGTCCTGTTGATGATGACTTTAGTTATCGTTCTGACAAAAACACCCAATGGATGAGTACAGAGGAACTTAGAAAGTTAGTTTCTGAATTATGAGAGAATTTATACCTTACGGCCGGCAAAGCATAGATCAAAGCGATATTGAAGCAGTTATTGAAACGTTAAAATCAGATTGGTTAACAACCGGACCAAAGGTTTCCGAATTTGAACAAGTTATGGCACAGTACACAGGGGCAAAGTATGCTATTGCTGTTTCTAATGCGACGGCGGCTTTGCACATTGCTGGGCTAGCTCTCGGTTTAAAAGAAGGCAAAGAACTTTGGACAAGTCCAAATACATTTGTAGCATCTGCTAATTGTGGTTTGTATTGTGGTGCTAAAGTTGATTTTGTGGATATTGATCCAGATAGTTACAACCTATCTGTTGAGAGTCTTAAAGAAAAGTTAAAAATTAAAACACCTGATGTTTTAGTGCCCGTCCATTTTGCTGGTAATTCTTGTGATATGAAAGAAATTTACCAATTAGCTCAACAGTATGGATTTAGTATAATAGAAGATGCTTCACATGCTGTTGGCGGAGAGTATGAAGGATTAAAAGTAGGAAATTGCCAATATTCCGATATCACAGTGATGAGTTTTCATCCCGTAAAAATTATGACTTCTGGTGAAGGTGGAATATGTTTAACAAATAATCCGGAGTTAGCCGAAATCTTGTTAGCCTTACGCAGTCATGGCATTGTTCGCGATGAAAGACTATTAGAGGATAAAAATCAAGGATCTTGGTATTACGAACAAAAATGGTTAGGCTACAATTATAGAATTACAGATATACAATGTGCCTTGGGTATCAGTCAGCTTAAGAGAGTAGAAGAATTTGTAACTGTACGTAGAGAATTAGTTGAACAATATAATGAACTTTTAGAGGGTTTAGAACTTAAACTTCCACAAGAGTCTAGTCAGAGTAAGTCATCTTGGCATTTGTATCCAATTCAACTTTTAAAAAATGAAAATGGCTATCGTAAGAAAGTTTACGATAGCTTACGAGAAGCTCAAATCGGGGTTAATGTACATTATATTCCTGTTCACATGCAGCCTTATTATAGAAAGCTTGGCTTTAAAGTTGGAGATTTCCCTGTAGCAGAGAAGTATTATAATTCAGCAATTAGTTTACCTATGTATTATGGGCTTTCTAACGAAGATGTTAATTACGTAACAAAAACTTTAAAAAATATTTTGTGATGAATCCTTCTAGAAGAATTGTATTTAGAGCCGATGCCTCCAGCCAATTGGGCTTAGGACATCTGATGAGGTGTATGGCGCTTGCGGATTATCTTAAAGAATTAAAATTTGATATTCTTTTTTTAACAAAAAAAACAGATATTGACTCTCAACACTTAATATTAACAAGAGGATTTAAAGTAGAAGTATTAAGTTCAAAAATCACAAGTTGGCATTCAGATTTAGAGGCAAGCGAATTAAGTTTAAAAAAATACCCACAATCAGAACTTATGGTTTTAGATCATTACCTATTGGACGCTCACTGGGAACAAGGTGTTAAAAAATATGCTAAAAAACTTTTGGTATTAGATGATAAACCTCTCAGAAAACATGATTGTGATTATTTGCTGGATCAAAATTATGATGTTGATTTTAAAAATGATTATGAAAGTTTTGTTAATCCAGAATGTAAATTTTTATTAGGTCCAAAGTATTTTATCTTGAATAAAGAATTTTATAAACATTGCGCTTCTAAAAGTTTTAATTTTGATAGAGAAATTCATGTTCTGGTTTCATATGGCGGTAGAGACGTAACTGATTCAACAATAAAAGCAACCAAAGCTCTAATTGAATTAAATAATTTGTATAATTTAAAAATTGATATTGTACTCTCTCGTCAAGCCCCCACATTTGATGAATTAGACATGATTTCTAAAGATCTTAATAATTTTATTTGTCATGATTTTACTAACTCTATGCCAGAACTGATGCAAAAAGCTGACATAGCTTTTGGAGCTGCCGGGGTGAGCTCTTGGGAGCGTTGTTTTTTAGGGCTGCCAAGTGTCGTCACAGTTTTAGCTGACAACCAGCAGGTTGTTGCTCATATGTTAAAAAAATATGAGGCTGCTTTTGTATTTGATGATTATGAATCTGTAAAAGTTAACGATTTAGTAAATTGTTTTGAAAATTTAATTAAAAATTCTCGTCAAATTAAAACTATGAGTGCAAATGCCCAAAAAATAGTTGATGGAAAGGGCCCTGAGAGAATAATCTGTGAGCTAAATATTTCTGGAGGATAATGTGAAAGTGAATCTAGGCGGGCATGTTCTCGGTGATGAAAAACCATTTATCGTGGCTGAAATGTCAGGAAACCACAATCAATCTTTAGATAAAGCTTTGGAGATTGTTGATGCAGCAGCTGCTGCAGGAGTGCAGGCATTAAAAATTCAAACTTATACAGCGGATACTTTAACCATTGATTGCGATAATGAGTATTTTCAAATCACTGATCCTAATAGTTTGTGGAAGGGGCAAAACTTGTATCAACTTTACCAACAAGCGTTCACTCCTTGGGAATGGCATGAGCCCATTTTTAACCGGTGTAAAGAGCATGGAATGATTGGCTTCAGTACTCCTTTTGACAAAACAGCTATTGATTTCTTAGAAAAATTAAATGTGCCTTTCTACAAAATTGCTTCTTTTGAAAACACAGATCATGAGCTTATTGCCAATGTTGCAAAAACTGGAAAGCCAGTAGTCATGTCTACAGGGATGGCGACAATCGATGAACTTGCTAAATCTGTACAGGTATTAAGAGAAAATGGTTGTAATGAATTTGTTTTATTAAAGTGTACAAGTACTTATCCTGCCAATCCAGAGAACACAAATATTTTAACAATTCCACATATGAAAGAACTATTTAAATGCGAAGTGGGTCTTTCAGATCATACAATGGGTGTGGGCGTGTCTGTTGCCAGTGTGGCACTAGGAGCTTCATTTATTGAAAAACATTTTACGTTGTCTCGTGCAGAAGGGGGAGTAGATTCAGCATTTTCTTTAGAACCCCAAGAATTAAAATCATTAGTTCTTGAAACAGAAAGGGCTTGGCAAAGTTTGGGAGAGGTTGAATATGGGGTTTCTTCAAAGCAAGAAGAAAAATCTAAGCAATTTAGAAAATCTTTATTTATTGTACGTGATTTAAAGGCTGGTGAAATTATAAGTCCAGAAAACACCAGAGCCATTCGACCTGGATTTGGACTGCCAGTTGAGAATTATCAATTAGTAATGGGAAGAAAAATTAAAAAAGATGTTAGTATAGGTACACCGCTGACTTGGGATTTGATTTAAAAATGCAGACAGTAAAATATAGGGCTTTAGTTTATTCTCACGATTTAAAATGTGATGATATTTTTTTTACTGAGTTGGAGAAGACTAACCTTGATATTAATTATTTAATTGCCAATGAAAACACTCAAACTCTAAAAAAGTTTACAGAACTTAAAAAAGACTTAGTCGTTCATGAACTCTATGATCTAAGACGAGGTGTATTTCCGGAGGAAGTTGAAGAGTTTTTTAAAAAATCAAAAGATGCAATTGATTATAAGATTCTTCAATATTTTGAGCCTCATTATTTTGACTTGTTACTAGAATGTTCGAGAATTGATGGAACTGGATTTGCTTTTTCTTTTGAACAAAGATGGGAATTAATAAAAGAGCTTATTCTTAAGCTTCAATTTGTATTGAAATATTATCAGATAGAGTTAGTTATAATAAAACATGTCCCACACTTTCCAAGTGAGCACATTTTATTTTATTTATGTAAGTTTTTAAATATCCCAGTTACCTTTCGTGTTGAAATTAGTGGATCTCGAAATGCTTATTATGCTACGGGGATTATGGAAAAACATCTACCTCTTAATATGTATATGGATTCTCACCCGGAACTTGTGTCAATTCCTGATAATGATAAGTATTTTGATCAGATTCAATCAAATTATGATGTGGCTATTCCTGCAGAGATTAAACAACAAAGAAGTTCTAAAGAGAAAAACAGTAATCCAATCAATCTGTTAAAACAATTTTTACTAAGATTGCCTGGACTTTCAAAGAAGTTGTTTGAAAATACTAAAATAACAATAAAAGTAAAGTCATTGCCATTTAAAGATCCAAAAAGTGGCATGAAATATTGGCAATTGATTTACTATTTTATTAAAGCTCGTAGAAAGATTAAAAGTAATCAAAAAATATATGAATCTATGGTGATAGCTCCTGATTTAAAGTCAAAATATATCTTTTTCAGCTCTAGCTATCAGCCAGAACGTACAACTTGTCCTGACTCTGGTTATTATGGCGACTTGTTGTTAATTGTTGATATGTTATCTAGAAGTATACCTAAAGATTGGATAGTTTACTATAAAGAACATCCGACAAACTTTATGCCTCCAGATTCTGAGCATTTTTATCGGGGCCATATGTTTCGCTCTAAAGAATTTTTTGAAAAATTAAATTCATATGAAAATGTAAAACTTGTTTCATTTACTCATGATAATTTCGAGCTTATAGATAATGCACAAGCAGTAGCGTCAGCGACGGGAACAACCTCCTGGGAGGCTGTAATCAGAGGAGTGCCTGGTTTAATTTTTGGTAATGCTTGGTTTGAAGGTTGTGGTGGGACACAAACTATTCGCAATCAAGAAGATTTAGTTAAGGCCATTGCAAACATAAAAAATAATAAAATAGATCTTGAGAAAATTAAGCTTTACAGACAAAGTTTTTTAGAGGTCAGCCGTTTTTGTCCTACAGAAGATAAACACATGTACTCCCAAGAAGACTACGCTAAGAAATTTGCTGAATTTGTTGTTAAGACGATTAATGAACTAAGTGATATGAATTTGTTAGATTTAAAAAAAGGACCTTTATAAGTTTATGAATACAAATAAATGGAGAAATTTTAGAGATCTTCTTGGTAGAAAAGGTTTTCTTTCTCTAAGTATAACAATTTTGGCAGCATTTTTTCTTGGTTTTTGTGAGGTATTTTTTGCAGCCTCATTGGAACAGTTTTTAGCTTCGATACAAGTGCTATCGACCAATTCAAAAAGCTTTTCAATTGGAGATTTTGATTTTAATTCACATTCAACAATACAAATATTTGGTTTTTTGATGGTTGTACTTATTTTTCGTACAATCTTTCAATTAATGAGTTCTTATGGAAGTGAGTATTCAAGAAGTTATTTAATTTTTCGTTTGAGAGAAAAACTTTTTAATTTAATAATTTGGCAAAAATATGAGAAAAGATTACGTCTCGATGAAATAGGCAATTACCTCGGAGAGATCTTCCCCAAAGCTGGCGAATCGGTTATTTCTATTTCTAAATCAGCGGTGGCTTTTACGCAATCTTTAGTAATTTTAATGGGTATGTTATTAAACGGTTTTAATTTAACCATGTACGTTGTTGCGGGAAGTTTTCTTGTTATTTCTTTTGTAAAGATTATTAATAAGAAAATTTTAAAACTTTCACGGAATATTCCAATTTTAAATCAAGAAGTTGTTAATTATGCAAATCAAAATGCACAAAATAGAGTTTTTATTCAAATTAATGGCATGCAGAGAGAACAAGAACAATATTCCATAGCTAAAGCGCTCGAATATTTAAAGTTCAACCTTTTAGCAAGCTTTACTAGATATTTATTTGTTGCTTTATATCCACTTTTAGGAATTAGTGTTTTGTTAATTTCTATTTTATATTTACACACTCAAGGTTCACTAGAGCAGGACACAAATGTATTTACATTTATTGTATTATATATAAGATTTGTACAAAACTCGAGTGGTGCATTCAATTTTTTAAGTGCCTTTTTTACTTTTTTACCGCAGCTAATGGAAGCTTTAATTTTTTGGCAAAAAAAATCAGAACCATACTTAGCTATTTCCACTTCTTCAGGGAAACAAAATGCTGAGCATGTACTTCCCCAAATTACTATCCAAGACTTAGCCTTTCGCTGGAAGGATAAGAATGTTTTTAATGGATTAAATATAGATATACATAAGGGAGAGTTATTTGGCGTAGTAGGAAGAAGTGGCTCAGGAAAATCCACACTTATGAGTCTGATATTAGGAATTGTTAGTCCCCATAAAGGGAACATAAAAATTAATGGTAAAGAAGCTAAACAATGGTTAGTAGAAAACAGTCAATCAATTGGTTACGTGGGAGTGAATCCTTTTATTATCAATGGAACTATATTTGAAAACTTAACCTACGGTTTAAATAAAGAAGTATCTGAAGAACAGATCTGGAAAATACTTGAGGAGGCTAGTTTAGCTTCTGAAATAAGAAGTATGAAAATGGGTTTGGCGACTCCACTTAATGAATTTGGTGATGGTTTAAGTAGTGGGCAAAAACAGAGATTAGCTATTGCTAGGGCATTACTAAAAAACCCAAGTTTATTAGTTTTAGATGAAGCTACGGCAAATTTAGATGAAACCACAGAAAATATTATATTTAGATTAATTGAGAACATGAAAAAGAAAATGACTATTTTAATGATCTCTCATGATTCTTCTTTAAAAGAAATATATGACAACTATCTCGATTTAGATAGAGGTCAGACTTTATGAGCACAGTTACTGAAACTTCCCAATTAGAGATCCGTACTGCAAACATTGATGATGCGCAATTGCTTTTTGACTGGCGTAAAGATCCTGTAACACAAAAAAATTCTATCAATCAAAATGATTTCAGCTTTGAACAACACTTAGAGTGGTTGAAACAAAGTTTAAAAAACACGAACAGAAAAATACTAATTTTCACAAAAAATGATGTAAATGTAGGTATGGGAAGAGCTGACTTTGATGGCAGTCATTATGTTTTGTCGTGGTTAATAGCTCCTGAATCTCGAGGACAAGGATTGGGTAAAGTACTAGTTTCTTATTTAATTAAAAATTTTAATCCAAGTCTCGCTTACGTGAAAAATAATAATATTGCTTCTCTGAAAATTGTTAAAGATTTAGATTTCAAGAAAATTTACGAAGAAAACGAAGTAACTACGTTCGCTTATTCTTAAAAGAACCGTGTACCTTTTAGAAGGGGTTGTTGGGATAGGCAGTGTCTAAGTTTTTACTTAAAATAGTTACAGCGACATTGTCATCTGGGTTTAATGATGGTCCCTCTAAATTATGACTATACATTTTTGTGAAAATTGAAGTGTAAGCAGGGTTCCAACTAAACATTTTAGTGTAGTCCATTTTATAGCAGTAAACGCCTTCACTATGAGCGTATTTATTTTTATAAGGAAAAGGAGGCATAAAATCATAAATCAGTAATAAGCCCTGATTTTGTAAACAGCGATCAGCTTCCATAGCAATTTTAAAAAGATCTTCTCGATCACATAAATACAAGCAAAAGCCTAAAATTATTAAATCAAAACTATCATTTTCGAATTTTAACTTATCTGCAGTACCAACTGATAAATTTAAGTTCGGAAACTTTTTCTTACCAGCTTCAATACCATCATGAGAGGGGTCGATACCAAACGCGTTTATGTTAAAATTTTTATATAAATAATTTAAGCGGTAGCCATCAGAACAACCAATTTCTAAAACTTTATTTGGAATTCGATGTAGTGATTTAAATGCATTAACAACGGGGTCTTTAGTTAGATGGTTTTCGTCATGGTGTAAATGGTTTCTTTGAAACCAGGAGTTTCCTTCATTACTTAAAAATATCTCTTTTTGATCTTTCTTCAAAACTTCATTCCTTAGTTATATTTTCTAAAAACAGCTTTAGCCGCTGGACCGACTAGTAACCCTTCTACAGTTTTCTTTTCGAGAGCTTGTGTGAAGACATTGCAACTTTGTTCGAAGGCATTAGCAAATAATTGGATGTCACTTTCCTGGTGTGAAAAGCAAGGGACAAAACTTCCTTGAAATAACACACCTCGCTTAATCATTTCTTGTAAGAAAAGTGTTCTAAACTCGGGTGATAAATTTAATTGATCATCTTTAAATGCAAAATTAGGCCACCATTTACAGGGAACAACATCTATAAAGTTATTTAAATTTTTATTTTCTAATATTTTCAATGTTGAATCTATCAACAATTGTCCCATTTTATGTAAATGTTCAACCACATTTTCTTTTTCAAAAATTTCCATGGTTTTTAAAGCTGCACGAATAGCGTGAGTTTCTCCACCATGAGTTGTAGAAATCAAAAATACTTTTTCAGCCCCTTCATTAAGAATGCCCCCCAAGTTCATAACCTCTTTTTTTCCGGTTAATGCACAAAAACTAAAACCATTGGCTATGCCTTTTCCCCAAGTAGCCAAGTCAGGAATTACTCCATGTTTTGAAATAGACCCAGGAAAATCTACTTTATAACCTGTGATCATTTCATCCATTATGTAAAGGGCACCATGTTTGTGACAAATATTTACAAGATTTTGCAAATAGTCTTTTGGAATACCCTGCGCTTTTTCGGGTTCAGAAATAACGCAAGCAATTTCATTGGGGTGATCAGTAAATAATCTTTCTAGAGAGTTTAAATCTGTACTATCATAAGTTAAAGATATTTCATCAAAAGCAGAAATGGTTCCTTTATTACAATTTGTTTTGCGAATAAACCAATCATCATAGGAGTAGAACGGGTGGTCTCCCGGGAAAGCCACTTTTTCACGATTTGTATAAGCACGCGCAAGTTTTACTGCAGCCGTTGTTGCTGTTGAGCCATTTTTACTAAACTTCACCATATCGTGACCAGGTATAAGTTCCACAAACTTTTCGGCCATTTCTAATTCAATATAAGAAGGTCTTTGAAAGTTTACACCTAAATCAAGTTCTACTTTAACAGCTTCAACTACAGGTTCATAAGCATGGCCCAGGCTGACAGAAGTTAACCCCATAGAGCAATCTAAATATTTATTTTCATCTAGATCCCAAATGTAAGCTCCTTTACCACGAGAAATAGCAGCGGGAGAGACTTCTGGAAATTGATCATCGCCTTTAGAGTAAGTATGAGCCCCCCCTGGAATGAGAGAGTGAACTTTTTTTCGGTATTCAGCTGATTTTTTTAACTTATCACCATTAATCATATATCATCCTTTGCTACGGATTTCTTATAACCATCATTGCGGGTTTGATGGCTATTTAACTCTATTAAGTTTTTATGGTCATTCAAATAACTTACATATTCTTGCCAAGATTTATTTATACCTATATTGGAAACTATGGCTTTAATTAATTCATAATCTTCTGAGCTATCAACGGTTAGCCTGTATTTAGAATGATCTTCATTGTTTTCCATTGAATAAGCTTTGAACAAAGTTTCATTGTGAAAGTCTGAATTTTTCCAAATATAGGGGGTCACATGTTCTCGGTCTGATTTTAATTTGGCGTTTCTCCATGCCATTTCAAGAGCTGACATGCTAAATATTTCTAAATCCATGCCGTCAGGAAATGTGGGATTTAAAGTGTTGGAAAGGTAATCTACATTTTTGTCTTTAAATAGATTGATGGCAGAATCGAGAAGTTTAGAATCAAACAGGGGGCAATCGCTGGTGATTCTTATAATTGCATCTAAATCATAAGGAAGTGCTGCTTGATAGAAACGATCTAAAACATCCTCAAGCTGTCCACGGAAGCATAAAAACTGATTTTCTTCTGCAATTTTACAAATTTGTTCAGCCTCTTTTTCTGTTGTGGTAGCGACAATTTTTATTAAATTTTTTTCAAGGCACTTTCCTGCTCTCTGAAGGTGAAGTGAGAGCAAATTTTGATTTCCTACTTCCAGCAAAATCTTACCGGGTAAGCGAGAAGAACCGTAACGCGCTTGGGTAATTAGTCCAAATTTGATAGACGCCTCCCAGAGAGATGATAATAATTCCAATCTTATGGAATACATGAAAAAGTTCACTCTGGGTAGTGCTCAATTTGGCCTGGATTACGGTATCGCCAATGAAGACGGCAAATTGCCAGAATTTGGTGTTCAAAACATATTATCCTTTTCTCAAAAACATGGCGTTACTCATTTTGATACTTCAGAGGCATATGGTAATGCTGAAGAACTATTAATGAAGTTCATTGACGCCAGGCAAAAATATAGAATTACTACAAAATTTACGGGTTCTAGTGCCGGTCTACAAAAAAGTATTTTTAGATCTTTAAGTAATTTTTCTACCTCAGAATGTATAAGTTTACTTTTTCATTCTCCCAATGTCTTAGAAGAAAAAAAACAATTATTAGAGATGGTAAAAAGTTGTGATATTCCTGAAAAAATTAAAATTGGTTTTTCTTTGTATACAATTGAGGAACTTGAGACTTTATTTAAATTAAAAGTCCCATTTAAGGTTTTACAAATACCTTACAGTTTATTTGATCAACGATTTACAGATTATTTTGAGCAACTAAAATCGCAAGGCGTAGAAATTCAAGTAAGGTCGGTCTTTTTACAGGGGCTGCCCTTTAAGAACGATGAATTTATAAACTATAAATTTGGTGAGTTAGCTCAATCTATAATTAAATTTAAAAAATATTGTACAGACAAAGGATTAGATCCCGCAGAATTACTTTTATTGTTTCCGTTTTTAAATGAAAGTATTGATAGTGTGGTTATTGGTATTAATAATTGTGAGCAGTTAGATAAGAATATTAAATCACTCTTAAATGTGAATAAGTTTAAAAATGAAATTTTCTCCATAAAAGAGAAATTTTTAATAAAGAGTGAGAAAGTTTTGTTGCCCTATAATTGGTAAGTCCAATACATAAAAAATGTTATTTGTTTTTATTAGTGTTAAAGGCTTTAAATTGAACTAAAACAATAACTAACATTAATAATATAAATAAATAACCAAAATAGTATTTAGGATTTGAAAATAAATAAATATTTCCTGTTTCAAATATTTTTAGATGCACACCTATAAAATAAAGTGAAAAGGGTACAAATAATTTAATAAGAGGGTGTAAGTAACCAATAAAAAAACAAAAATAATAGGGTAATATATATATAAACGCCATTATGACTATTAGTGGCCAAAAACTTTTTCCTCCGTCAATAAACATCAAAATTGAAGGATAACCTGCTGCTAGTGAACCTTTATGTTTGGCGAAGGCCTTCTCTTCCATTACTTGAGACATCATAAATCGCATACCACCCTCTAAATCTACAGATTTAACATCTTTGTACTCTGTGAATAGTTTAAATCCACTATCCAGCTCAGCTATAGCTCCGGATTGACTTAACTGTGAAACTTTCCACCATAGCTGTGATTGGCGAGCGACGCGGTTACCAAAATGATCCCAAATTCCTTCAAGTTCAATATCTCGTATTAAAAGTTGACCGACATAGAGTGAAATTAAAAAACATAAAAGTGCTAAAGAACTAAGTGAAAATTTAATAATAGAGATTTTTTTATTTAATGCAATTAGATAGCCGATGGCGAAGTATATAAGAGCAATTATTAGACCAGAAGCTTTTTCGCCGTAACAAATGTTAATTAACATAAGAATTAAAAATAAGCGAAAAGCTAGTTTTTTATCTTTATGATTAATGGCTGTTGCGAAAATTACACCTAAAATGGAACAAAGCAATCCCAGAAATAACTTAATATTAAATAGGGGAACCATAGGTAAGTCGTTAAACTGATACCTATTCAGTCCTGTTATTGGTGCTGGACCGTACATAAAAACCGGTATAGAAAAATATAACAGACCAATTGTGAAGAAGCTAAAAAATAGCTTTTGATATTCAAAGTGAATTTCAGCATTTCTAATTTTTATAGGTAACAATTTCCAAACAAAATAAAAAATAATTAAAGAAATAAGAATTGTTATTGAATATTTCAGGGGAGCACCAACGGGATAACCTATCTCATCAATTTCATCACTATAGGCGCCCATTTCAAAAAATATGCTAGAGATAAATAAAATGGAACTATAAAATAAATAGGGCAACCATAAGCCTATAAGTCTACTGTGGATCAATCTCATGTCCTTTTTTAATTTTCCATAGTTCTAAATCATGTTTTAACTGTTGGTTTTTTTGTTCTATATTTTGGCTGGTAACTAAACTGCCGAAATTATCAAATGGGGTGGAGATATTATTCATTCTTTGAAGCATAATATTTCCAAGATTGGTTTTAAAATGTGATATTTCCCAAAAGTATTTGAGTTTTTTAATATCAGAGTCAGGAGAATCAGGTAGCTTTTCAGTGGTAAGAGGATGATATGTTGCAAAATCCCAAAAATCATAAGCACTCTTTTCAAGCTTATTTGCAACACGCTCATTTATTTCGACAAGTCTTTTTTTCAAATTCAAAAAAGCTTCTAAGCCTAGAGACTTATCTAAAATTTCCCACATTCTAAAATGTGCTGGTGGAATAAATAATACAATTTTTCTATTTGCTTTTTGTGATTCAAGTAATATTTCTTCTATAATACCTAACCCAGCTTCAGATAGTTTAAAATCTTTATATTCTTTATTTGCATAGGCTTCTTCTTGTTTTTTAATTTCATTAAAAAGTTCATAACCAAGTTGTATGCTCTCAGGCGTGGTAACGCCATATTTAGTAAAGTAATTAAACTTAAATGGAGAAAAAATATTTTTTATATCTTGAAACTGTGGAGCTCTTATCAAATATTTGAACTTTCCAAAAAGGTTAGAGTAGCATTGGGAGTTTTTATAAATGCTTTCATCATAATCAGACCGAAACTTAACATCATTTGCATTAAAAATTCTAAGATCTAGTCCAATATAAAAACTTGCGGAAGAATTATTACAAATAGCATGTTGAAATACTTTTTGAAGCTCATAAATGGTAAGTCCATTAATAGCAGTATTGTAGATGCTTACATTATTATCGAGAATCTTCAAAAGTCCTTTTGGGTCCATACCATTTTGTGTTCGACTCGTTCCAAGAAATAATATTTCTGGTTTAATCATATCAACTTGGGCAGCTTTGTGTGGTCTCGAGTAGACATTGGTTTTTCTAAACATTTTTAATTTTGTAGTACCTGTTAAATTAAACATTAATAGAGGGTCGAATAGGTAGTTAAATGCAGCAAATGAAAATAGAACAAAAGAAGCTGCAGAAAAAAAAATGAAAACTTGTTTTTTCAATATTCCACCTAAAAGTTAAAATATAAAAATTCAGAGAGCTGAATCATATTGCCAACAGCAACAGCAAGTAAAACACCAGAGGCTAAAGACACTGATGTTGATATTCTTCTCTCTAAATAATTTTCAGTACTATTTTTAAATTTCAATACAATGATGAATGTTAACAGTATCCAAATAACAATGTAGCTATCTGAAGTCACATTTTGCAACCAGGGACCAAAATTTATAAAGTTTAAAAAAGAAAGCCTTTGTTGCAATGCACCTGGCAAAACTATGTTTTTTACATTTATCATGCCTTTTATAACTTTTATTGCATCTTTCATTTCATTAGCTCTAAAGAATACCCAAGCTAAATTCACAAAAAGAAAAGTGATGAGCCAACTTACAGGTTTATAAAGTTTAAAGTTAGTTTTTTGCCATGCTCTGTGAATAACCACACCCAGACCGTGCATGATCCCCCAAATAACAAACATCCAGCTAGCACCATGCCATAATCCGCCCAAGAAAAATGTCATAAATAAATTGAAGTATGTTCTCGCTTCCCCTTTGCGATTGCCTCCTAGAGGTATATAAACATAATCCCTCAAAAATTGACTGAGTGTAATATGCCATCTTCTCCAAAAGTCTTGAATATTCAAGGCCTTATATGGGGAATTAAAGTTTATTGGTAATTTGATATTAAAAAACAGTGCAGCTCCTATGGCCATATCTGTGTAACCACTAAAATCAAAATATAATTGAAAAGTGTAACTGAGACTTGTAACCCAGGCCTCAACAAAATTTAGTGATTCAGCTACATCAAAACCTTGTTTAGCAAAAATGGCAAAATTATCAGCTATGACGACCTTTTTAAAAATACCTAAGGAAAATATTACTAGACCTAATATTATATTTTTATATTTAAATCGTAAGTTCCAGATGTTACCTATTTGAGGCATAACCTGTTTATGATGGACTATTGGACCGGCAATTAATTGCGGAAAAAAAGTAACAAAGAACATGTAATTTAATAAATCGTATTCTTTTGTCTCGCCCCGGTAACTGTCTACCAAATATGCAATTTGTTGAAAGGTAAAAAAACTAATGGCTAAAGGTAAAGCAATGTCGAATGATGGAATTTGGTCTTCTAAAAAATAATTCAAATTTGAAACGAAGAAATTAGTATATTTAAAGTAACCAAGCAAAGCTAAGTTAAAAATTATACCAATAGTAAGTACTGATTTTGGTCTTATTTTTCTAAAGCTCTTAGGGTTATCAAAACTTTTACCTAAACCAGTTCCTAGAGCATAATTAATAAAAACAGAAGTTAATATTAATGGTAAGTAAATGGGGTTCCACCAGCTATAAAAAAATAAACTAGATAAAACCAACCACGCTTTTGCACCTAAGATTAATTTACGTGATAGTAAAAAGAAATATATAACAAATACTAAGGGTAAGAATACAAATATAAATTCAAAAGAGTTAAATAACATGGATCTACTTTAAGGTGTTTAAATATCTTTTAGTGTTATTTAAATAATCCTTTGTCGCAACAAAAGCAGCGGCAACAAACACACTCAATACAAAAAATAAAATAATAAATACTATATTGTTAATTATTCCCTTTCTGGTGGGGCCAAAAGAACTTTTAATGACTAAAACGGGGTTGTTTGTAGTCTCCTTTAAATAGTTAACCAATGAGTTGTCTATATTTTTAAAGTTTTCTTTTAATCCAGCATCAAAAGTAGCTTTGTATGTGTCTTTATTGCTTTTGAGAATATTTAATTCTTGTTTCACATCTTTAATGGTTCTTACAATTTCAACGCCTCCAGGACCTGTTGAAGTTACTTTTTTCAATCCCGATTTTTCGAAAAACACAAGTTGAAGCTCGCGCTCATTAATGGCTTTTTCCATTTCATAAATATTGTTGCGTGCATCTTGTGACCACATCAACTTTCCTTTATCTATAAAACTTTTAACAAACTGAAGAATTGTTTTATCAATAGTATAGTTTAAATATTTATCTAAAGTTGAAAGTTGTTTTTGGAGGCCTTGTCCACTGAGGCTCAAATGATATGTGCCATCTATTTTAGGTTTGCTCATTCTAACGGGGTTATCAAGGCTTAAATTAAACTCTTTTTGAAATTCTAAACGATTTTGCAAAGAAAAAACATTACTTACGAACATTGTAAAAAGATCTTTGCTAAAATCTTCTGGAAGCTTACTTATAAGCGACTTTATAACTGTTGATGGAACATTAAGGTGGTTTATATAACTAGAGAGCTTTTCATTAACTTGAGAGTTGTTGGCAACTATTGCGCTAACTTCAGTAGACCAGAACAAGAAGATTTTTGTAAACGTAAGAATTAAAAAACAAGAAATTGTAATACTCAGAAACAGTCTAGAATTTAAATACAGTGTGCCAATAAAACTGTGTTCGTCAGGTTTTTTATCCATGATTTCTCCAAATTTAATTGATTTAAAACACTCTATAATGAAAGTAAACATTTGCTTAGTAAACAATATATCCAAGTCTGGCAACGCTGCGCGAAATGAGCATTCCAATAGACCTTAAAAAGGACTGTACCCAAGCATATCTATGTACTAGTAAGTAATTATTTAGGGTAGGGTCTATAATATGAATTACAACTTTACAACAAATGAGGAAATGCACGCTTTTGCCACACGTTTATTTCCTATTTGTCGAAGTATTACTGGCGAGGGTGTTCGCTACACGCTAGGCCAAATAAAAGAAAAACTACCAAATTTACAGCTTTTTGAAGTTCCTACAGGCACTAAAGTTTTCGATTGGGAAATTCCTAAAGAGTGGAATTTGAGCCGGGCTTACGTTAAAGATCCAGATGGAAAAGTTATTTTAGACACTGACGTTAATAATTTACATATATTAAACTACTCAATCCCTTATAAGGGTATGGTTGATTTAGAAACATTAAAGGATCACTTATTCACTTTAGAAAAATATCCAGATGCCATTCCCTATGTTACTTCCTATTACAAAGAACGATGGGGTTTTTGTATGAGTTTCAGTGATTATCAAACATTGAAGCCAGGTAACTATGAAGTAAATATAGAATCAAGATTAGAAAAGGGTTCACTAACCTATGCTGAGCTTTATTTGCCTGGAGAAACTGAAGAAGAAATTTTCTTTTCTACTTATATTTGTCATCCTTCAATGGCTAATAATGAATTATCTGGCCCTGTACTTGTGACTTATTTAGCTCAATGGTTGAGTCAACAAGCCAGTAGAAGATATTCCTATCGTTTTGTATTTGTTCCGGAGACAATCGGAGCTATTACTTACTTAAGCAAAAATTATGAAAAGTTAAAACAAAATGTAATTGCAGGATTTAATGTCACTTGCGTTGGTGATGAAAGAACCTATTCTTTCTTGCCCTCTAGAAAAGGTGATACAATTTCAGATAAAGCTATTCAACATGTATTAAAACATGTCTTTCCTGATTATAAGACATATAGTTTTTTGCAAAGAGGCAGTGATGAACGACAGTATTGTCATCCAGGCATTGATTTGCCAGTAGCTACACTTATGCGTAGTAAATATGGCGAATATCCTGAATATCATACTTCAAAAGATGATCTAAGTCTTATTACTCAAAAGGGTTTAGCAGATAGTTTGCAGGCATACATGTACCTAGTTGAGTTATTAGAAAATAATTACTATTATCATTCTACACATTTATGTGAACCACAGCTAGGTAAGAGAGGACTTTATCCTACTTTGAGCAATAATGTTTATCCTATAGACTCTTTAAGAATGATTGATATTCTGGCATATGCAGATGGAAATGTAGATTTGTTGACATTAGCTGAACTTACAAAAATACCAAGCTGGGAAATTATTCCTTTAGTAAATACTTTGTTAAAGCATAACTTATTAACTAAACTGGACAAGTTAACAGACAGAGAGTCTTAATGAAATCAATAGCAATTTACAGTACAAATAACTTAATGCCTGGAAATCGCAAGTGGAAGAACCTAAGCGAAAAATACAATTGTGTATTTGCAGACTACGCTACTTGGTCTTCGGATTTTATAGAGGGTGAAAATTGTCAGTTAATTCAAGAGGCTGATTATATATTATTCAATTTAGTCTTGTCAGATGTTTTTGATAATACACAAGCGCAAGAAGTTAATGAGCAAGCACTCAATGTCGCTTTTATGCCTCTTGAAAGTTTGTTAGCTTCTACTAACAAACATATTTTGGTTGCTTATAGTAGTTATGAGTTTAATATTGAAAATGTTGTTTCCTACGCCAAACAATCTTCTTCTCGTTTTCGAGCTGTTTTTCAATTTGAAAATTGGTTAATACAAAAAGTTCAAGATAACAAAAATTTGTATTTATTGAACTTAGATAATCAGTTCTCCCAAATAGGCATAAGTAATTGTTTTGATAGTCGCCTGTATTATTCTGGCAGATGTCGATTCAGTTCCCAAGGTCTTTCGGTTTTTGCCCATTCTTTATTGAACTTACTACAAGGATTTGAGCAAGCTCGAAAAAAGCTACTCATTTTAGATTGTGATAATACTCTATGGGGAGGAGTACTCGGAGAAGAGGGAATTGAAAAAATATTGATTGGCCAAGATGGTGTGGGAAAAGCTTTTGAAGATTTTCAAAAGCAAATAAAACATTTAAAGAGTCAGGGCATACTTTTAGCTATAGCCTCAAAAAATAATTATGAAGATGTTATGCAAGTTTTTGATTCACATCCACAAATGATTCTAAAAAAAGATGATTTTGTTATTTTTAAAATCAACTGGAGTGATAAGGCAGAGAACATTAAAGAAATTGCCGAAGAATTAAGTTTAGGACTTTCAAGTTTTGTTTTTTGGGATGACAACCCAATAGAAAGAGAGCAGATGAGGGTTGCCTTGCCAGAAGTTATGGTGATTGATTGCCCGGAAGAAGTTGCTGAATGGCCAAATTATTTGCAGAAATTGACTGAATTTAGTCAGTTTCAATTAACGGCTGAGGACTTAAAGAAGTCTGAGCAGTATCATATTCGCGCTAAGTTTTCTAATGAAATTAGAACGGTTGCCAACAAAAAAGATTATTTAAAATCAATAGAGATGGAACCCAAAGTTTTAAGTTTAACTGAGGAAACATTGGATAGAGCTGTACAGCTTTGTGCAAAAACTAATCAATTCAACCTAAGAACTATGCGCCACTCTCGTGATGATCTTTTAAAATTAAATGAATTAGGGCCTATTGGTTTAGGTTCTTTAAAAGATAAATTTGGTGATCATGGAATTGTAGGTATGTATGTTGCGACAATTCAAGACCGCCGAACAGCTTTTTTAGATACATTTTTATTATCTTGCCGAGTGATTGGCAGATATTTTGAAAGTTGGTTGTTAAACCAATGCATACTTTCCTTGAAAAACAAAGGTGTGGAGTTTTTATATGCAGAGTTTATTGATTCTGGAAAAAATAAAGTTTCACAAAACTTTTTAAATGACCACCATTTTGTAAATGCAGAAAATGGACGGGTCGTGTTAGAACTAAATAATTATAAATTTGAACAACTCGAGGTATTTTAATGGAGTCTATGAAAAACTTAATTTTGGAGTTTTTCCCAAAAGCTGATTTGAGTCACGTAGAAAAATTAGGTGTAGGTACAACTGAAAGTTGGGACAGCGTTAATCATTTTAACTTTATGATGGCAGTTGAAGAAGAATACAATGTTCAATTTTCTACAGAAGAGATTTCAGAGTTAAAAAACATATCACAAATAATTACATCACTTAAGGAAAAAGGTGTTAGCTTTTGAGAAAAATTATTACTCAATCGGATATTGAAAAATCATTGCTGGAAATAGGTTTAAATGAAGGACAGACCTGTTTTCTTCATTGTGATACGATGCTTTTAGCCTTAATGGGATCAGATAGTGTTGAGAATAAGTTAAAAACTTTAGTTGAGTCTTTTCAAAATATTCTTGGCGAGAATGGAACATTGATAGTGCCGACTTTCACTTATAGTTTTTGTGAGGGTAAAAGCTATAACCCACAAACTTCAAAAGTCAATGAATCACAATTTGGAATTTTTCCTAATTATATTTTATCTCGAAATGATTTTGTGAGAACAATGGACCCCATTTTTTCAGTAGCTATTTGGGGAAAAGACAAAGCTTATTTTCAAGATTTAAATTTAGAAAGTTCTTTTGGTGAAGGAACTATTTTTCATAAACTTCATTTGAAAAATGCTAAAATTGTATGCTTGGGTTGTTCTCTAGATCGTGTCACTTTTGTACATTACGTAGAGCAATTAAATAAAGTTGATTATCGCTATATTAAATCTTTTAATGGGCAAATAATAATTGATGGCAAACCAGTTGATAAGAATGTTGATTATTATGTCAGAGATTTAAATAAAGATTTAGAATTAAATTTGAGTAAGTTTAAAAAGTATTTAGAAGATAAAGGGCTGTTACATTCTTCAGCAATAGGACGAATTGGCATAATGTCGGTATTTGCAGAAGATTTTTTTAGTTCGGGAAGTGAGTTTTTGCAACAAGATCCATATGGTTTTGTACAGGAGCAAAATGTTTGATTTAAAGTTTGATCATTTTGGTTTAGCGGTGAAATACCCATCAAAAGCTGAAAACTTTTTATCAGCCTTAGGCTATATAATTGATGAAGAGGTCTACGACCCATTACAGAAAGTAAATTTAAAATATGCAACCCATCAGGAGATGCCAGCTGTAGAACTTGTTTATAAATCTAATGAAGCAGGTCCTTTAGAGAATATATTAAACTCAAGATCAGAATTAATATATCATACATGTTATAGAACGAAAAATTTAGAAAAGACTTTAAATATACTAAAAGAAAATAAATTGAGATTTATTTGTGTATCACCACCAAAACCTGCCATACTTTTTAATGGTTTAAAAGTGAGTTTTTATATGATTCAAGGTTTTGGTCTAATTGAAATTATTGAGGATAATTGAGTCTAAGGAGAATCTATGGAGATAAGTAAAAATGATAACATTAATGTCGTAGAGAAATCTTCTCAGGCAGAGCAAATCCAATATGAGAAAATGTTTCAGTTATTAAATAACTCACCTATTCCACCAAATGAGTTGATCCATAATTTAGCACTTTTTCAAAGTCGACAGGATCTCTCACGTGTTTTATTTATGAATGAGCTTTATCAAAAAATTATAAATGTTCACGGAAGCATAATGGAGTTTGGAGTAAGATGGGGGCAAAATTTAACACTTTTTACTTCTTTTCGTGGAATTTATGAGCCTTTTAATTATAACCGTAAGATAATAGGTTTTGATACATGGGAAGGTTTTCCAAAACTTGATGAAAAAGAT
>JAGRAE010000219.1 GCA_020435005.1 Bdellovibrionales bacterium | reverse complement strand
AACTTAAACAAAATGACTACCTCGCATGCTCAACAATTCTGGTCTCTCTTACTACAGTAACTTTAACTTGTCCTTGGTAGTTCAACTCGCGCTCTATTTTTCTAGCTATATCACGAACCAACATTTTAGATTGGTCATCAGTAATCTTTGCGCTATCTACAAGTACGCGCACTTCTTTACCCGCTTGTATAGCAAATGTGCGAGAAACACCGTCGAAGCTATTACCAATAGATTCTAAATCTTCTAAACGACGAATATAGTTTTCCATAGTATTACGTTTAGCACCTGGACGGGCTTGTGTTAAATTATAAGCAGATTGTACAAGGTGATCGAGAACAGACCTCGCCTCAACCTCGCCATTATGACAGCGAATAGCTTGGCAAATAATATCTTTCTCATTGTGACGACGGGCAAATTCTGCACCTACACTGGCATAACTGCCTTCAACTGTATGATCAACTCCCAAACCAATCAAACATAATAAACCTGCACGTTTTGCCAATTGTACATTGGCATTGAGTTCACTGGCTAACATACCGGCAAGATAACTAATATCCAAGCTTTGTTTATATAAATTCTGCATGTTTGAATGACGATACTTTAAGGTGCCAATGGTGTATTGTAAGACATTGTGAATATTACTTACGCCCAAGTCAAAACACGCCTTCTCACCGTCTTCCTTAATGGTGTTTTGCAATTGGCTTTTAACTTGTGTCACAACCTCTTCAATACGTGCAGGATGGACTCTTCCATCTTCCATTAACTTTTGTAAGGTTTGACGGGCAATTTCACGGCGAACAGGATCAAAGCAGGAAATAACAACTGACTCTGGTGTTTCATCTACAATTAGATCAACACCACAAGCTGCCTCAAGGGCTCTGATATTCCTTCCCTCGCGTCCAATAATTTTTCCTTTCATTTCATCACTTGTTAACCCAATAATACTCACTGTTTTTTCAGTAGCCACTTCACTCGCATATCTTGAGACGGCTCTGGTTAAAATCTGTTTAGCTCTTGCATCAGCTTCTTGCTTAGCTTCTTGTTCAATTTTTTCTATTTGTTCGGAGGCTAATTTATGAGCTTCTTCCTCAACCGCCAATCTCAATTCTTCCTTGGCTTGATCTATAGTTAAACTAGCAATATTTTCTAGCTTCTTTTGCAATTTCTCAAGTTCCTCAGAAGTGTCATTTTCCATTTTTTTAATTCGCTCTTCAGCAATTTTCAAACGCTCATCACGCTCGAGGATTTCTTGCATTTTAAAATCAAGCTCCTCTTCCTTCTTTTTATACTCTTTTTGAAGTTGTACCTCTTTATCTTTCAAGCCAGTTTCGAATTGAGTCATCTTTTGCTTTTGCTTGCGAATATCATTCTCAACATTTTTACGTGCACGAGACTCAAAATCTTTAGCTTTTGCTTTTGATTCTCTTTCTATTTTGGCGACTTGAGATTTGGCACGATTAACTATTCTCTCTGCTTCTTTTTGTGCAGCTTCTTTTTTCTTATTCCCTTGAATGACACTATAAATATGCAATAGACCTGCACCCAAGCCAAGTCCAAATACAATACTTACAAGTCCAACAATTAATATTTGTGTTTCCATTTAAAAAGACCTCTTCTCGTGAATTGGTGAAATTGTAAAATTCTCTGTAATAACAAAATCCATAAACAAATCATGATCTTCGTGGGGCAATTCGTCATTGAGCAACTGGCAATTAAAAGCAACACCCACTTTTAAACCTTTATAATCAGCCAAGGCCTTATCATAAAAACCTTTGCCCATTCCCAATCTTCTGCCCCGACGGTCAAAAGCTACACCCGGCACTAATACCATTGAGCATTCTTCTATATTTATTTCCAAACAATGGTCTTTGGGTTCCGGAATATTAAATGAGCCAGCGATAAAATCATTTTCTGTATTGCATTCAAAAAAATGCAAAGAATCTCCAACAACTTTAGGAAAAATAAATTTATATTTATATGTAAAGTTAAAAGAGTCTAAGTTTAGCTCTCCTGGCATATGACGATAGGAGGCCAGTAATTCCCCTTGTTTTAAATAGCTTTGACAAAGCTTTTTGCACTGTTCGTGAACTTTAAATTCACTATTAATACGAAAGCTCTCTGACAAACTTTGTCTTTTTGCAAGCATATCTTGCCGCAACAAACGTTTTTGGTTTTTTAATTCCAATTTTAAATTCTCTCTAAACAAGTGCGTATTAACTATCTATTCGAATACGCGAAATTGGAGAATCTTCGAGTTCTGATAAAATATCTAAGGACTTTTGTTCCAAGTTATCTAATTTATTATTGGCGGATTGTTTTAATAAAGTAATATCCTCTGCTAAATGCAAAGCTGCTAACAATAAAGCATTTTGAAAAGATACATTTTTGCCCAAAGCAAGGGCTTCATTTACCTTTTTGTCGACCAAAGAAGACAATTCCCTCACCGTATTCTCATCGTGTGAAGATTTTAATTTTAAAGAAAGTCCTGCCACTTGAACTTCATATAGGTGTTTATCCAATTTTATCACCTCAAATATTCTCTAATATTATTCATATGATATGTAATACACATTGGCAAAGGCTAAGTAAGATCTCAACACTACATTTAATATTTGCAGCGCAACAAAACACTAATTGATTATTCTTTCAGCAATTATTTAAAATAATCCTCTGCTAAATTGAAAAAAGCACAATGGATATTCTTAATCTTTAACTAAGTCTTCAATTTGTTTGGACAAAGTTAAATTATAAAATATTCAGGCCAAAATATCTAAAATTCAGTGAAACATTAGTTTTTTAAATAATTTATGAAAGATTTGACAAGACTTTAAGGATTGTGGATTTTGCAGCTGTAGGAGAAATTACGGGGGATACAATGTTAAGGTTTAGGGGACTATTCTGCCTTTTAACGCTCTGTTTAAGTTGGCAAGCAAGTGCAATCGTTTTACTTTTTTCTGATTACGACAATACCATCACAAAAGACCGTGAAAACGGAAATTGGGTCACTTATTACGAATTGCACCGTGTACATAGCACAGCTATTTCAGCCATACCTATTCCACTGGATCAACCCAATAAAATTTTTATTTCTCACAAAGACTGGGAGGATTACGAGCAATTGTTCTCTCAAGGTGAAGGGCATACTGGATACATGTTGGAAGCCCCCCTTTATGATGGAATTAATGAAAACGGTAAGACTTTAGAAAGCTTTATTCCTGGATACTTTCAAAAAGTAGGATCTCTTACATATTCTCGATATCGAGGAGATCATTATTTTGGTCCCGATGCCTTAAACCCAGTGAACTATTGGCGAGAAGATCGCAATAAGGCAAAAGAATTAACAGCCCAAGGAAAGGGGACTCACATTGGACCCGGCCATGAACTCATGAGTTACTTTTTGAGTGACCCTTATTTAAGGTCTGGGTTTAGGTTGGTAACCGCTCGTGGCTATCCTGATCATGCCATAATGGAAGTATTTAAAGATATGCAAAAAGATGGAGAAATTAATCTCTTACCTTTAATCAATCCCAATGGTAAACCATTATCTTTTTGGGCACTTGGTCATCCTCAGTTTGGAAATCGTTGGTCAACTTCTAGTCTTCACATTAAAAAATCAATGGTAATTTTAGAAGCCGCTAATCAATGGCGTATGACCCCACCCGTAGAACAGGTTCTCAACCCAGATGGTACAAATTATGATTACTATCATACGTTTATAATACAAGAAGACAATCCTAAATACATAGATGCCATGGTTAAGATCGCTCAGGAAATCACTCGCCGTGGAGTTCATTTTATTAAATTTGTAATTCGTCACATGGGTACATTAGAAGAAGTTGAAGCCAATCAGTTCTACGTTTCCAATGGAAACCAGAAACAAAGATCAAGAGACATTGTCATTAAAAATGATGGATCTTTTCGTAAAGCAAAAAAAGAGGAAATTTTTATTGATAAAAAAATTGCACAACAAGCCAATGAAAGACTCAACAATGCTTGCCAACGTATTCTAGAGAGAGGGGAAAAGTAAATGAAAACATTTCTTTTAACATTAGTTTTTCTATTGTTGAGCACATTGGTTTTTGCGGCCGAAGAAAGTATTGAAGAAACTACGAGTGAATGTGAGTTGGCACTAAACCCTGAAAAACCAATGCTGTCACAATTTTTAAGGTTAGCTAATAAAGAAGTTCCTAAAGAGAAAAAAGTGTCTGTGTCTCAAGCACAATTTAGTGTGGCATCCTTTATTTCCAGCAAAGGAAAGCTACCTAACACTCTTCAAATTCCAACTTTGATTTCTAGAGTTGCTACTTTTAAAAATATATTTGCAAGTTTATCTGAAAATGAACAACTTAAAATTAGAAATGAATTATTAAATTCAACCATTAGCTCTCTAAAGGCGGCAAGGGCTGCAATTGTTGAAAAGTTAAGTTCAGCAGTCATCAAACAATTTTCTAAAGACTATACACTGCCATCTTTCTCCAAATTAGCTGAGGTTGTAGACTCAACCGCTATTGAATTGACAGAATATCTCTATGGTGAAAAGTTAGCCGAAGAGGGTAAAGAGTCCACTGCTAAAAAAGGCTACAAACT
>JAGRAE010000218.1 GCA_020435005.1 Bdellovibrionales bacterium | reverse complement strand
AGTTTTTCTTTATGTTGCCAGTGGCTTCGGGTGAGAAAATAAAAATTAATGAACGTGAAATTTTTGTGGTGACGCCCAGCTCACCCATTGGGCAAAGGCTAAAGGGTAAAAAAGTGGGGGATTATTTTGATTTGCCCGTAGGTAAAATTACCCATGAGTACGAAATTATATCCATTCACTAACTACTAAATACTCCCATTAATTGCGGATTGGGAATTCTCACGCCTCGTTAAAACCCGTAAAACTAAGTAGAATTTGTGCCGAATATCTAGGCTAATTTTGAAAAAAAACCAGTAACTGACGCAGGGTTCGAATGTTGAAACTTTGTTAGTTTTCAATAAGTATGGGCACCTCAGAACATTTGGCTGGACAAGGGGAACATCATGAAAATGATCATCATTGAAGGCAATATTGGTGCAGGTAAAACCACTCTAACAAAAAATTTAGCCAAAGAACTAAATGCCAAACTTTTTTTAGAGCCCGTAGAGTCAAACCCTTATTTAGATAGTTATTATAAGGACCCCAAAAAGTATGCTTTGCCAATGCAGTTCTATTTAATGTCAACCAGATATGAAATGCATCGACAAGGTATAGAACATATTTGGCGAACAGGGCAGATTTGTATTTATGATCGTTCTATTTTTGGCGATTTTGTGTTTGCCAAGAAAAACTGGTTAGACGGTAATATGTCTGATTTAGATTTTCACAATTATAATCAGATGAGAAGAGTCATGTTTAAGACGCTAATGACACCCCACTTAACTATTTTTTTAAAAAATGATCCAGAGATTACACATAAAAACATATCTATGAGAAGTAGAGATTGTGAAAGTGAAATACCATTAACTTATTTGCAGGGCCTTCACGAACTTTATGGTGATTTTGTTGAAGATATGAAAAAGATTGGCAGTATTGTAGTTGATATAGATTGGAACGAATTTAAAACTACAGAATATGTATTGGACCAAATCAAAAATCATTTACCAATACCAGAACACACTGACAATTACCCGGGAGTCCATCAAGGTATGGAGGCTCACACAATGAGGCCTGAGAATTTTGCCTTTTTATAGTTTTCGAAAATGTAAGAGAAGTTCAAGACGAGGGCCCATGGTGATAGTGTGGCTTAAGGATAAAGGAAGAGCTCCAGTTTCTAAATTTTGAACGCCATATTCTCTTGCTAAATGCAGGTAGCGATCCATGGTGCCAAACAACGTAGCTTTATAATATCTCGGCAATAAATGTACGGGGCCATTTAATTGGTGGCCAATTAAGCCATCACCAAACAATGTCAAATGTAAACGATAATAATCACCCTTAGCCATCTCTTGAGTTAAACCATGGTATTCAGAATCTTTATACAATGAATCAGAAAAAAGTAGGCGAACTTTTGAAAGTCTAATGTCCTCATTTAGTTCAGTAAAAAGTGGTTTTAATTGGATTACTAAATCACTTGCTAAGTAAAAAATAGGATTTAAATCTATAGTTTTGGCTTTAGCATTCTTTTCTGTAAGCAGTTGGTTTAATTTAAATTTAAAAATTTCTGCATTTTTATAAGAAAAATTATTGAAATTATCTGGCGATTTTAAAATCAGTAAGGGGAGGTCAAAAAAGCGAAACAAGCCCTTTTTGTCTGTTTGTCCATACGTATGATTGTATAACTTTAAAGCAGCGATAAGCCGGCTTTTGTACTCGTTAGATAAACGACTTTTTTTATCTACAGGTAGTTCAACAAAGGACTTTGCTCGGTGATTGAAAGGATTTAGGTCTTGAGCCGAAATGTCTCCAAGCCCGATAAAACAAGGGTTGGCCTCAGTAATGACGCTAGAAGATAAGAGAATTAAGATTAGGAGTTTGCATACTGTTTTCATAATATTTTAATCCATCCACAAATGCCTCCTAGCGGACGCGTTTTAACACATTTTCCAGCAAAAACAAAAGAGTTTGAAATTATTGGAGTTTTTTCAAAAGAAAACAATTCATTGGCATTTAAATAAAGCTGTCATATATTGCGGTGCATGCAAACTATTTATGGGCTGGTAATGATATTAACTTTGTACTCTAGTTTTGCGTTGAGTGAGCCCAAAGATGAAATCCTGAATCATTTGCTCATAAATGAAGTTCACGATCTTATACTTCAGTCTAAAGTGCGTCCAATGTCAGTAAAAGTGGCAATTATTGGTGATGAAACAAGCCTTGGTGAAGCTCAATATTATATAACCAAAATTAATCCATGGGCTCAAATATCAAATTACCAGATTGAAAATTCTTTGAACGGCACAGTTCAATCTGATGGGGTTTTTAATAGTATTCTCTATGCTATTCAAGACGGAAATCAGGTTTTTTACATTGCTCCCAGCAGCCTTAGTAAAATGAGTAGAGCAAATTTTATTGAAATTATGAAATGGTTTGAGGCTTTGGATCTTATTATGGTTTCATCAGGTTATATTTCACTTAATAAAGACCCAACGTTCATAAAAATCCCCGAAGAAACCTTTAAAAATCATTTTGTAATGGTTTGCGTGGCTAACTCCATCAATTCTATATTGTTAAATAATGAGTATAATTTAAATAATATGTTAATTTGTGGTCCTAAACCAAACATTGAAAATAGTGAGGATTCTGTCCTTTATTATGCCGATGATGTTTCCTCTTCAGCTATTGTGGCTAGTGGGCTTTCTTTGTTGCTAGCCTTAAATACTCAATTGAAACCGCCACAACTAATGGGCTTAATGTCATTATCAGCTGATCAGATAGAATATAAAATCTTTAGTTTTTCCAATATAAAGCCATCAATAAACATTAAAAAGGCCGTTGAATTAGTCTTAGAGCCACCACTTGATCTGTTAAGAGAAGTCTTAAAATTTAAATACTAAGGTCCAGCCTTCAACTGAAGGTTGTAATAGTATCTATATAAATATAAACTTTTTTTAGGCTATTAAAAAATTGGCAGTATTTGTATGAAGTTATCTGTAAAATATAAACTAGTAATCCTTTTGCTGATTGTATCTGTAGGCAGTTTATTCTTTTACTCATTTATGGCGATTAACTTGTTCGTTAAAGACAAAAAGAAGTACATCTATGATTCTTCAGAAATAATTGCTAAGTCTATGGCCAAGCAAGTAAGAACTGAATTGAATAGTTTTGAGAAAATTGCAGAGCCTATTGTTAAATCTGTAGATGTAAGTAGATTCCATTTTACAAAGCTTTCTAATGACTACTTTGTAAGACAAAATAGAATTGAACACATGTTCATATATTTGCCGACAACTGGTAGTTCTTTCCAAGAAATGGATCACCTTTATTTGCCTAAACGTTCGGTTAAAAAGTTTGCACCAGGCGGAGAGGTTCTTGAGGAAATTTTAAAGCAATCTATGGAAAAAGGCTTTGCCATTCAAGAGGTAAAAACCAACAAAAGATACTTTGCCATCGCTCGTAAATATAACTCGCCTTCAGCGAAAAGGGACTATGTGGTGTTGTCGGTGTTTGCATCACCTGACCTATACGAAACGTTTGCTCAGCCCTCAGCTTATAAAAATTATTTACTGAGCAAAAACCATTTTATGTCGATGGAGCCAAAATACAAACGTAAACGTGAAAATAGTATTGAGATTGCATCTGTTGAGTTTTTTGATCCTATATTCAAAAATAACTTTCCCACTGGTGTGGCTGAGATTCCCAATTATTCTAAAAAAATAATGTTGGTATCTTTTTCAAGAGTGGGAATCTCTGACTTAATTGTAGCTTCTGTTGTTGAGAAAGACCAAGCTATGAAAGTAGTAGAGGAATTTCAGTACAAAACGCTCTTTTTTATATTTAATATTGTGAGTTTATCATTGTTGATTGGGCTGGTGGCTTCTCAAGGACTTATTTCTGCGCTTAGAGAAATGAGTCGCTCCCTAAAAAGTATTCAAGAGGGCAACTTTGATGTTTTCGTGAATATCAATTCAAGTGATGAGGTTAAAAAACTAGCTGATCAAGTGAATGCTATGGCTAAGTCTTTAAAAGACGCAACTTCGGATTCGAATTCCGCAAATAATGATAATTCTTAACTGGCCTGAAAAAATCTAGTTATTTTTTTAAACTACTAAAAACTATGTTTTGACCAGTCACACTCTAAAAATCAAATAATAAAGTAAAAAAGGTATTTAGAGAGCGTAATAGCAATATATATCCGCAATTAAAGGATGCAGTTGTTTTAGGAGGACGACTCATATTGATTTAGAGTTCATTGATATAAGGTTCATATTGATCTAGAGTTCATTGATATAAGGTTCATATTGATCTCTCACTGCTCCCGATAATCGTTGATTAGGAATTCTCACGCCTCGTTAAAACTCGTCATACAAACTAAAGTAGATTTTGTGCTCGTTGTGGACTTCTCGGGTCTTTGTTTTAAGAAGTAACGCTCGAATTATCAAATTACAAATCTTCATAAAAGTTTTGCAACAAGGCACAAGGAGAAAGATGTAATGAGTGCCACGCCGACGTAGCAACGATGTTGAGAATCTTTATGAAGATCTATACAAAGTAAAACAAGGTATTTAGAAAGCGTTATCGCAATATATATCCGCAATTAAAGGATGCAGTTGTTAGGTTTACGAATCTTAGGTTTACGAATCTTAGGTTTACGAATCTTAGGTTTACGAATCTTAGGT
>JAGRAE010000217.1 GCA_020435005.1 Bdellovibrionales bacterium | reverse complement strand
CAAGGTCAATTGTTAGACATGAATTGGCGACCTGTAAATTCGAGTTGTGTTGTACTAGCGGCTCCAGGGTATCCAGAAAAAGTAAAAAATGGTGGAATTATTGAAGGTAATATTAAATATGAAACACCATCAAGTTATTTTTTGCATGCAGGAACTCTACTTAAAGAAAACTCTGAATGGGTTACCAATGGTGGAAGAGTTTTAAATGCCATTGGTTTAGGTTCTTCTCTGAAAGAAAGCTTAAAAATGGCTTATAGCCAGGCCTCAAAAGTATCCTGGGAAGGTCTCCAAATGCGAAGTGATATCGGAAAGAAGTTGTTAAGCCAAGAGCCACAACAATAAACTGATAACGACACCTGTAGCTATTAAGTTTAATAAACAAAAACCTAAGATATCTTTTATTTTTAAATTAGCTATGGCAAGAAGAGGTAATGCCCAAAAAGGTTGTAAGAGATTCGTCCATGCATCTCCCCAAGCTACTGCTAAAATTGTAGGGGTTAATGAGGCGTTAAGTTCAAGTGCTGCGGGAATTACAATAGGTCCCTGAACGGCCCACTGTCCGCCTCCTGAGGGCACTAATATATTTATCAAGCCGGCACTTAGAAATGTAAAGAAGGGTAAGGTTTTTTCAGAAGATAAATTTATAAAAACTTGAGAAATTTCTTTAGCTAAACCGGTGTCTGTTAAAATAGCCATGATGGCTGCATAAAAAGGATATTGTACGATTATTGGACCTAGTTTTTTAGCGCCTTTATTTACAGAGTTCATGAAAGAGCTCACATTTTTTTGCAATAATAAAGCTAAAAAAAACAAAATATAATTAACGTTATTTAAGTCGGCATTAAAACCCTCTTTGTAGGAGTTTAAAATTAAAGCCGTTATTCCTAAAATAAACGCTATCAATACAATTAAATAACTATGATTTAATTTATCTGCAGGACTGTTAATTTTTACTGGCATATCTATTTCAGTTTCAACTTGTAGATGAATTTCTTCTGATAGAGACCATTTATTGAGCCAACTATTAACTAATAAAAGACAGATGGTTACAGTTAACAATAGTATTAAATTAAGAGAGGAAAATATAGTTTCACTTAAAGGGACAATTTTACCAATTAAGTGAAAAGAGAAATTATTTTCAGAATTTAATAATAGTGGAATCGAACCAGATAGTCCGCCATGCCATAATATAAAACCACTATAACTGCTAGCAACTAATAATCGGTAATTTACAGTTTTTAGCTGTTTACCTACTTCCATTGCAAATATTGCCGATGCGACTAGGCCAAACCCCCAATTGAGCCAAGAGGTTGCACAGGAAAGAAGAGTAGTAATTATAATAGCCTGTTGTGGAGTTTTTATTTTTTTAGCTTGTGAAATTATAAGTTTATTTACATAGGGAGCTGTGGCAACAAGATAACCTCCTAGTAAAATCATAGACATTTGCAAAGTAAAATTGAGTAACTTCCAAAACCCATTGTCCCATGCTTGCAGTGGTTGTTGTAAAGAGCCCGTAAAAATAGCTGACCAAAAAAATACTAAAACGCTTAAAATAATAGCTATCACCAGAGGATCGGGTGTGTACTTTGTAGAAAGATTATCAAAATTATTGATAACTTTTTTTGTTAATGACTGATTAGTTGTCCCCAATGAAATACAGCTCCTTCACGTGTTATTATGAAAGCGCTAAAATTATGGTCTGTCAAACTTCCTTTAAGACCTGTAAAAAATAATGGATAACTAGAGGAATGTTCCTTGCTAGCTCTTTTACGTCCAATTTCTAAACCGCTTTGAGGATCCCAAAAACTTACTGTCCATACCTTGGGTTCAGTAAAAGTCTCACCTAATGTTAGCAGTATATTTTCACCAGGTAGCCAATAAGTGCCATGAATTTGACTAAAACTTGAAGTATCAAATTGTTGCCACTTTTGTGTTTGTGAATCAAAGGCAAACATTTCGTTAAGTGTTTGAATTAATAAATATTTATCATCAAAAGACCATTTATTGTCGATGACGACAGAGGGAAAAACTTGATTAGACACCTGGTAATACTCATTAGAATTTACTTTAAAAATATATACACTTTTCCCTGAGCTTATATTTGACATAATTGCATAATGACCAAAGCTAGCTTGTGTTTGTGCATTTGGCAATAAGTCATCGGCAAGAACTTGTTGAACTTTTCTATTTTTAAATAAATAAGCTCGTGGTCCATCAGCAATAATAATCTGTCCAGGGTTAGAAGGATGAGCCGTGGCTCTATTTACTTTTTCTTCTTTTCTGTACTCCCATGGCAAAGGTGAGCCATCAGCATTATGCATGCGAACTAAATCGGAATTCCAAATTAAATATTGATCAGATGTAGGTACAATACCTTTCATACCATGAGAATAGTGTAATTCTTGTTTTGTTCCATAGCGACTTATAATCATCCCGCTTGGCCCTAATGTAATTAAACTTTTATCATCTTGGCTATAATAAATTTGCTTTCCAGGGGAGTACGTACTAAAAGCATATCCCATTGAAAAAGGTGAAACTTTTTCTGAAGGACTAAGAATATTAATCCTTCCATCTAACAGTATTTCAAATTGAATATAAAAACCAGTACTAGTTAATACGGCTATTTCTTGAGTATTTAATAATCTATTAGTTACATGTTCTACAAAACCTAAATCTAAGTTTCCGTTATCGTCAAAATTGGTGCTTAGTAAGTTGTTATGTATTTTATCAAAATAGAACTTATATTTTTCAAATCTGTGTTTAAGGCTTTCTATAGATTCACTTGCTTCTTTATAAATATTCAATGAAAGTTCTGAGTGACATTTGTTTTCAGAAGCTTCAGCAGTAAAGACTGTTAGTGTAAGTAAGACATGTAAAATATAACCAATTACCCTCATATCAGCCTACTTAGCATATTTAATTACTATCTAGTAATGCCAGATAAGTGTTGGATATTTTTTTCAATTTAATACTGTAAATTGTTTTATTGTGAGACGTCTCAAAACCGATATTGCGCAGCTAAGAATCTATAAAAAGTGTACAAAATCGTTTCTTTAAACACTTTATAGCAATCTATGACAGTTATATTAAGGATGACCGGTACAGATATTGCCTTATTAATAGGTATATTGATTTTTTGTATCAATTTGAGGAATGGAAATGAAAAAGGGCAAAAATATTATAAAATTCTTATTAACAATAAAGATATTGTTTTGCTTTTCCTTTAATTGTTTTGCTGGAGGACCGGTAACTCCCTTTGTACACACTGTTAACGGTGTTAAGGTATTGAATTTCTCTGCAGTGAATAGTTGTCAGCTTGCCTATAAAGAGACACAAATTTCTTATTTTCCAAAGCAAATGAAAAAGGTGGATTCTTCAGGTCAAGTTTTCCAGGAAGTAGTTAATTTTAATTTTAAAGCTCTTTTAAACCAATCGCATATGAAAGGCTTTAAAAAACAGGCACAACAATTGAGTGAAGGAGTAAGCTCAACCTATAAAACAGAAAGTGGACATAAGCTAGCCTTTAAAATAGACGCCATTCGCACTCAATCAGTGGTGACTTATAAGGGTATAGTGAATGCACAGCTAAACTATAAATTAACGGATAGGGCACTAAATATTGAGTTATCAAAGAAAGTTGCAAATGAGACTCAGTTAGTGTTTACCCATGCCGATCATACTGATGAGCGCAAAGACCTACTTGCTCTCAGATTTAACTTCTAAGTTTGACAAAATCCCTTGTTTTTTGACAAACTAAATTGACTTATAATTCCCTTCTGGTAAGAGTTTTAGCGAATAGGGGGGGGAATGAAGACTATTTCTGTATTTTTATTATCTTTATTAAGTTTAACAGTTTTTGCTGAAGATCAAGTGTATACATACGATTGCAAAGGTCTTAATTTTAGCTATTGGCAAGTGCAGCTAGAAGTGAGTTCAGATAAAGTCGTCTATAGAGAGTTTAACGATTGGAACTATTCCTTTAGCCAGCCAGTTGTGTATAATTACTCACAAGTAAAAGAAAGAGGATTCTACGCGGGTTACTATAAGTATGATATTGATTGGAATACTGTCGTTCACGATTATGCACAAATACCACAGCTGATAGTTGAGCCAGCATTATTAGTAGGGGGAAAGTTATTGCGCAAAGGCACCATGGGTGGCTTTGTTAATTTTCTCAATGAAGAGTATAGCTACGATGGATTTATTTGCGAAATTAAATCATAGCTTCGTCGGGCATTATCAGTTTTAAAAGTTTGATCTATATCTTTTGGCAATAGGCGTAGCTAGCTACAAAGTTTTTCATAATGAGTTTGCTGAATCATACTAATTTTTTGCCCGGGCAGAAAATGGCCATCGGTTAAGAAGAGCTATACATTTAGATGTTTATTTTTGGAGGCAAATTGCTACTTCCAGCAGATAGGATAAGCTATGTTGACCTTTACATCCTGATAGGGCCTTTCTCAATGCCGTCGTGGCATTGAGAGTTATTTACTTTTACCTTTATTGCAAAGGTGACAGTGATGTTGTGATTTAAATTGTCGGCATATGGTAAAGAAAACTTTTTGTGGCTTGCTTTATATATACTTTTTTCGATTAGTCACAATGGTATTCAGTTAAGGAATTTTTAAGTGTTTTACTTTAAATTTTTTGCCCAGGCAGAATGGCCTTCGGTTA
>JAGRAE010000216.1 GCA_020435005.1 Bdellovibrionales bacterium | reverse complement strand
GGTGGAACATCACGTTTTTTAAGAGAATAGTAAACATAGGTGACACCTAGTATAGCGTCGAAGCTTCTAAATAAAATTGCTCTGCCTTGGTCAGCTAATCGTGCACTTGATATTTCTAGCTCATTATAACCTGTACCTATTGGCTCAGATTCGAGACTTAAACCTCCAGATAAATTATCTAAATTAATCGAGTAAGTTATTAAATCACTTTTTGGGTTACTAAAACCTAAATTAGTTGCTGTAGACTTAAAGTAAAGTTTATTACTTGTAATTCTAAGATCATAATAACTTGAAGCATTACCTGGGATAATTCCATCGGGACTTGATAAAAGCATAGGGGCGGCTGTTAAATTGAGAAGATTTTTAGAGTATAACTGCGATACTGAATTACTTCCCGGAAAATTACTGGCATTTGTCACAAAGAATGCAAGATTCCTAAGAGGATCTACTACCATAGCACTCGATATATAACCAGTTGATGCTGTTGTACCGTCAGATGTAGATACTATAGTTGGCGGTGATCCAATATTATTGAGGTCTTTAATCAACATTTGTGTCGTAGATGATGGGACACCTAAATTTGCCGCGTAACTATAAAAAATAACCGAATCATTTCCGGCAAAACTGGGTAAATAGGACTCACCATTCCCAGGTGTGGTGGCATTTGTACCACTCACCAATAAAGGAGTTAATGAAAGATTACTTAAGTCTTTTATGAAGACTTGCTCTTCTCCATTATAATATGGAAAACTGGACGACTTAATTTGAAACACTACTTTTGCACCATCTGGCGAAAATTGAGGTATGTCTTCGATAAATGAAACATTGGCTGGTGTAACTCCATCATGTGTACTAATTAGCACAGGGCTAACACTTAAATTATCTAAATCTTTCAAAATAATTTGGTCGGAATTACCCAGTGAGAAATAGCCACCACTAACTAATAAAAGTACTTTATGATTAACATCATTTATTGAAAACCCATAACAGGCTTGACCAGATGAGGGATTACTAGTTGAACCATCGGATGTGCAAACTGTTTTTGGAGGATTACTAGGATTTTGAAGATCTTTAACATAAATTGAGCCAACGTCACCACCTATACCATGCTCGAATTCTATTGCTGCAGATGCAAATACTACATATCGACCATCATTAGTAATTTTACCATTCTTTGCAGAATCTGAGCCAACTGACCCCCATGTTCCATCTAAAGATGAGACCACTATAGTTTCACGGGTAATTGTATTTTCAGCAACCAACTGATCTGTTCCTGCTCCGTAATAGTTTTCGTATAGCCATAATATCCAACTACCATCTGATGTTTCATCGACTTTTAATTTAAAAATTGTCTTAGTGCCAATTGCGAGTGGTATGTAATCGCTTGCAAGATAATCTATAGTAACACTCAAAATTTTCTCACCAGCAATACATTGAAAATTTAATGACCCATCGTTTGATTTTGGGAGTAATGCAAAGGATAAATCTCCACTTGAAGTTACTGAAATTCCTAACTCCTCAGTGTCACAGCTATCCAAATCTTCCTTTACATTATCGGCTTTTAATGAAAATACAGCATTTACATTGGAGGGAATACCAGAGATCTCTATGTTATTACCATCCACTAATAAAGACACCGTTTCAGGCAAACCAGAAACAGAATTCAATGAGTATACTTTATTTTCATTTATTGGAGGATTGGCTGGTGGAGGATATTCAGGTGGGGGAGTCGTCGAATCATACTCCCCTTGCAAACTGTTATCATTGAGTTTGCAGCCCGAACTTACTACAGTGATAAAAATAAAAATAACAATATACTTCACCAATAATGTTATCGACATTTAATGTTTAGAACTTTAGAGATGTTTCAACATGAAACAATTCGGCGTATGGACCATTCTATAGATAATTAAGAGAATATTATTTACATTCTGCATATGGCTTTATAAAATAATAACACTACAAAACAAAAATACGAAATATAAACATGAGAAGTTATAATGCATCTATTTGAGTTTATGGATCTTAAAACAACACCTGTAAGCCTAAAGCGATTACTGAGAGAATCTCTTGAATTTGTACTTGATGCAAACAAATATTATGATTTTGTATGCGCTGAAATCGAAAACTTACACAACCAACATCATTATAACCAAATAATTGAACTGGGAGCGGGGCAAGCACCACTTTCAAAAAGACTCAGTGAAAAACCCTGGACGAGCCAACTAACTCTTGTTCCTTGTGACTTATACCCCATAGAAAATCACTATAAACATTTACAAACAAGTTATAGAAATATAAAGCCAATATTGAAGCCCATTGATTTTTCCAAACCTCATGATTGGCCTAAAAACAGTTTACTTGTTATCTCAGCAAGTTTCCACCATATACACCCAAAATATAAGGAAGAAATAGTCACTACCATTTTGAAAAACGGTGATTTAGTTATTGCTGAGCCGTTAAGACAAAATTTTCTTTCATATATGATTAGTATTACTAATTTCTTTACAATACTCTTTTTTTCGCTTTTTAACTATCAACAGGGGTGGTTGAAAAGAGTTTTTTGGTGCATTCCACTTCCCATTGCTCCTTTAATTTTTGTGTGGGAAGGATTTGTTTCTGCCTTGAGACAATCTTATTTAAAAGATTGGTCTAATTTAGAGGATTCAAAAACAACTTATTTTTTTCAGTTCCTTTTCTTCAAGAGAAGCCAATCCAGTTAGCTTTTTATAACCTCTTACCCGCTACCATCGGTATCTCAAAAACTTCCTCTATTTCATATTCAGAACAGCTTCCTGATTCATTCGGCCAAACTACCGACTGGCTTTGCTAAATGCTTGTGCTTTTTGACTTTTTTGAAATTACCAACAGTTAAGTGAGAAGAACCCTAAGGGTTTGCAAGTGGTGCCCGAGGCCAGACTTGAACTGGCACGTCTCAAAGACACAGTAGATCACAACTCTTTAAAATTAAACAAGAAAATCCAATTGCCATTAGACATGACCTAGATCTTTGCTTTAAATGTATTGGAAATAAGAAGCTACTTGAGCAGCTTTTTATAACCTCTTACCCGCCCTTTTTTAAGAGGTTATGATTTACTCGATGCTGATATAAATATTATGACACATGCTTAAATAGAAAATCAATAGCACTTTCATTTTGCAGATCTTACAAATATCAATTACTCATCTTACTTTTAAGTGATGGCGCTAGCCACTCACCATTAACCGTATAAAATGCATCTAGAATCCAAAGTGACCTTTTCTTTTTACCTTGATAAGAACTTGGAATTAAATCTTGAAGAAACGCAGCCAGAACACAAAACTCATTTTGCCCTTCTATTAAATTATTCCACAATTCGACAACAAGCTCACATTCTACATTTTCAACCACAGAAGTTTCAATTTCCAACAAATGATCTTCATCATAAACAGCTATCATAGGAGTCTTAACAACTTCACCCATCTCATGCTCAGAACAGTTTATCGAAATTCCTTCTGCAGGAAAACACATCCACTGATTATATGAAGCCACCAAATTACCTAACTCATTCCATCGGCTGACAGGAGCATTGGGGTAATTTGAAACTTTAGCAATGTTTTCAAAATCATAGTTAATATATCTATCAGAAGGGTTAGACATAGATAAATTTAAAATTCCTAGAAATAACATTAGTAATCTGGTTTTCACTTGCTTTTACTCTCCTTTTTTTAGAGTTTCATAAATTTTAATTAGTTTGTTCATCTGTTTGTGCTTAGGATTCTTCTGAAACTCTCTTAAATAGCTTTTATAATCAGCTGCTGTCCAAATCCAATCGGCAGGCTTATTAAGTTTTGCGGATGCCGTTTCTTGTTTCCTAAATAACCATCGTATACCTGCTGCTAAATTGAGGTTAGGATCATTCATATCTTTCTGGTCAACATTAACCAAAAAGTCTTTTAACTCACCTTTCTCATCCTCAAGGATTTCAATTGTCCAGTCTGTAACTTGCATTAATCCTCTAGCGTAACCCGCACGTTTTCCTGCAAATACCTTGGCACGACTTTTAAAACTCGACTCAGTGGCAATCAATGCTTTAACTAAAAGAGGATCCAGTGGAACTTTTGGCTTTAATACTTCATTCCAGTACTTTGTCCACCCTTGAATAAGGTGATCAAACTTTTTAGATTGAGAAAATTTACTCAAACCCTTATTTGAAAGGGAGGAAAACTTTATGAAGTTTTTTTGAGCAATAGAATGTAATTCATCTTTATATATTTGATCCTTTCTGGATGGATTTTTAACACAACTGCCTTTCCGAAAATGTCCCTTAATTATTGTGTCCCCTTTAAGGTAAGCCTCTACGTAAGTAGAGTTTCTCCAATGTTGACCCTTTGGGCAACGGCGCCAAGGGTGAAGTTTTTTGTTTCTTTTTCTTTTAGCCATTTATAAAACTCCAACCCCTATTTAAAAGCACTGGCAATTATCACTATTGACTTTTACTCATAATATGGGTATCATTAAACCAATATGTCGTCAATATTGAAACACTATCATAAAGCCAAATTACACAATAAGTTTATTGTAGAATTAGTTCTTTACGAAGTACCTAAAACAAAGAAGTACCCTTTAGGTGTAAGATACAGTTTGATTTGTATTGAACCAAAAACTGGCACCAAAATTTTGATGGACAACCATCACCCTAA
>JAGRAE010000215.1 GCA_020435005.1 Bdellovibrionales bacterium | reverse complement strand
TAAAATTACCAAATGTGAGTTTGGTTCCCGTAAAAGAAAAGTGTTGATCACCCGCCCCTTTAAACTCAACATTGTACAAACTATCTTGTGCAACTAGAGTTCCTCCAGGTATACTTACATCACCCTCGACATAAAAAGTAATGTTGTTATCCAATTGATGAGCAGAAGAGTGAACAAAATTATTTTTAACGATGATGTCACTTGTAAAAGCCCCAATTCCACCAGAGAAAGCCGTCAATTCTAAATTGTAGAGTTCAATTCCAGGTAAATGTACAGTGTCCGTACTGCTCGCTCTAAGTTTAGTAGAGGTGGTTCCAAAATCCAATGTACCCGAAGTATAAATCACACTTCCTCTAAAGTCTTGATCGTCAAGAAATGTAATGATTCCACCTGTTGAAGCCAACTCTATAGGCGGAATGCGCATCTCTCCCATACCACTAATGACATTTTGACTAGTTGATCCGACCAGGCGAAGTGTAATACTTAAATTATATCCAATATTATTAATGATTAGATCTTTTTGTATATTAAAAATAGCAGAGCTTTCTATATGTCGATTAGTATTAATGGTCATATCACCTGCAACATTAAATATGCCATTAAACGGCGACATCCCACCACCACCCGTAGCCACAATTCTTAAGTGATTAAATGTTTGGCCGCCACCAGTAATTTCGTCGGGAGCTGTAGCATTTAAATCAACGACTCCATTATTGTGGTTAAATGTAATCCCCGTAAAATCAATTTGTTTATTTATGCTTAAAATCCCTGAAGTAGAATTAAATATGCCACCTGCTAAAGTAGAAGTTCCATTTAAATTAATGTTTCCACCACTCCCCTGAAAAATTCCCGCCTGCTGCACCCAACCACTAGCACCCACATCTACAGTCACTCCTGCATTTTGAGTGATCGTACCCGTATATCCAGATTGCATATTGATGCCGGCAACATCAATGTTGGTATCCATAGTCACATTACAATTTGTACAACTGCCATCAAATGTGGCAATATCTGTATTGCTTGGTGCAACTCCTCCCTGCCAGTTAGCTCCTGTTGACCAATTAGCGTCTGGGTGGGCACCACCCGTCCATAAAAATGGGTTGGGAATTACTGTGTTTTTAGTCAAAGCGACAGAATCGTTGCCCGTAGATGTGGCTCCGACATTAGAGTGTGAAGCTGTTATTGTTATAGTGTCATCGTCGAGACTGCTAACATTAATAGTTGTAGAAAATGTATTCCCACCACTGCAAGTGGGCTGCACAACAGGTGTTACTGCACTCGTTCCACCATTTGTATCATCTGCGCTAATTGTGACTTCTTGCCCAGCCTCGGAACAAGTACCTGAAACACTCAAGCTATTCTCATTTCCTGAAGTAATGGTGTCAGTCTCAAGAGGTGCCGTTATAATAACTTGAGTATCATTATCGCTGATTGTAATTGTATGTACTTTTTGTGCCCCCAGTGTAGCTGTCCCCCCTGTGGGTGTACTCATAGTAATTATAAGCTCTTCACTCGCTTCTGACTCTGTATCATCAGTTATTGTCACTATAAAACCCGTAGCTATATCACCGGCGAGTATCACAAAAAATCCATCGGCTTGATTGTGATCATTAACATCGGCTGTACCTGACAATGTATAGGGAATAAATACGTCTAAACCAGAAATCTCATTGAGTCTTACCAAAGCTGATACAGCACCCGCACTCTCATTAACCGTTTGTGACGCCAGTTGAAAAGAAACTTCAGGCGGCGGATCATCATTGGCAATGGTTCCTTTTGCCACTAACTCATTTGTTGATTTACCATTTACTTCGGTAATGATTAAATTAAATTCTTCATCAGCTTCGAAAGAATTGTCATCTTGGGTAGGGATAGAAATAACAAAACCTGTATCCCCTTTTTTTATCTCAACGGAACCACCAAGTGAAACCAAGTCATCTGAATTGGAGTCCACAAATTGAACTTCCCATTTGATGATGTAATCTTTTGTTGCGGGAGTTTCGAGATCAAAATTAAAATTGGCAGAACTGCCTTCATTAACTGAGGCATCACTCACACTGTATTGAGGCAGGGCTTTTGAACCCTTTGCACTTTCAATTTCTGTGTTTATATTACAGCCAACAATGAAGTGAAAAATTATAAAAAAAGTAAAATAGCAAAAACGTCCCGTATTCAAAAATACCTTCCTTTATATCTATATTATTATCGGTAGAATTTAAGATGGACTTTAGTGAAAAATTCTTAAATATATCCTTTAATATTAAACACTTAGAGTACTATGCGGGTTGTAGACTCAAATCGGATAACTAGACCATGGTCCCGCTGACAGGCCTGGACCTTTGTGACTATGATAGGCTTATGTTACCTAAGGGGGAAATATGAGATTATTCTTACTAATGACAGCTTTATTTTTATCATCTCTCAGCTATGCTGACATACATAGAATCACCATCGATAATGCTATGAGAATTGGACAGTCCACAATTATGTCACCCATGCTTTTCGAAGTGTGTGGACGAGTGGAAGCTGATGAACCTGTCGTTATCACTATTAAGTCTGACTACGGTACTACACGTATGGCACCTTATACTTTAAAGCCCAATGAATTGGGTCATTACTGTCATATGATTGCTAGTTTTAGCGGTCGCATTTTAGCTGAAGCTCGCCCGGCTCACGGTCGCGATCACCATCGTGTTGTAAGCACTGAAGTCCGTGTATTAAATGACTTGAAATCTCGATAATTTATTTACTTACTTAAGAAGCTATAAGTAATTAATAGCTTCTTAGGAAAAACTTCCCAAGTATTCTCTAAAAGATTTAATATCTTTTAAGAGATCATGCACTTGATCTCTTAGTTTTTCGTGGTGTGATACGGCACTAGTGATTGTAGAAACCTTTTTAGTTTCTTTCTTAAGATTCTTTAAGGCAGAACGAGCACCTTCTATAGAAAAGCGGTCTTTGTATAACAACTTTTTAATCATAAACACCATTTCTACATCTCTATGCGTATAAACTCGTTGGTTGTGTTTAGATTTTTCTGGCCTCAGTTGTGGAAATTCAGTTTCCCAATAACGTAAAACATAAGCTTTTACACCAACGAGATCAGCCACTTCACCAATTTTAAAAGCCATTTTATCGGGGATCTTTTGCAGCTCCTTGGCTAGCTCTAAATCCACACCTACGTCCAGGGTGGCGTTTACAGAAGGGGCGTAACGATTTTCATCGCGAGTTTCAAATACTATTTCATTGTCCATTTTAATCAATCATCCTTTAAATTAGAATAATCTTCCCCGTTTAACATAGCCTTTAAGACTTGACTGGGACGAAAGGTCAGAACTCTTCTTGCGCTAATGGTGATTTGATCACCAGTTTGTGGGTTGCGACCGACTCTTGATTTTTTCTCTCTCACTAAAAAGTTACCAAATCCTGAGATTTTAACTTTATCTCCCTTACAGAGAACCTGTTTTAACTCCTTAAAAACCATCTCGACGAGTTCAGAAGCTTCTTTTTTGGAAAATCCGATCTTCTCATAGACTTTCTCTACAATATCGGCTTTGGTCATTGTTGATTTTTCTGAGTTGTTATTTGTCATATCCCATCCTTGACTGAGATTAGTTGAATTTAGGCTACCAAGTTATTGAAAATAGGCAAGAATTTTTATTTAAACCCAGACCTTATGTTGCATTTTTTTTCAATTTTTCGCAATTTTTAGGATTATTAAAGATAAATAACTGATGTGATAACATCAATTTTTAAATGAAACATAGTAAGCACAATATAAACTAAGTCTAATAGGCTACTTCACCTTAGCCAAAATATCATTCTGAAGTTGAGACAATCGAGCTTCATCTAATGTTCCATCCATATCTTGATAAGTTAAACGAAAACTCACTGATCTTTCACCTTCAACTAATTGCCCGCCCTGAAACTCATCAAATACTTCTACTTCTTGCAAAAGTTTGCCGCCAACTTTTTTTATTTTTGTTAATATATCATAAACTTTTTGCTCTTTACTTAATACAAAAGAAAAATCTCGGGTCACCGCAGGAAACTTAGAAATTGTTTGAATTTTTGGTATACGTGGCTGACCTCTCATTAACTTAGCTACATCCAATTCTCCCATAGCTGCCGTTGCTCTTATCTTGTACTCTTCCAATAAGCTTGGGTGAAGACTACCGATAAAGCCTACTATTCTACCCTCTAAAAACAGAGCTGAACTTTGATAAGGGTGTAAAAATTCAGGGACCTCGGGAATTTCTCGCCATTGCCATTGTGAAATATTTAATTGTAATAATAAATTCTCAATGCTGGCTTTAATGTCATAAACTGCAGGACGATCATTATCTTTTTGCCACAACCCTGCTTTTTGTCCCCAAGCGCAAAGTCCTAAGTGCAAGTTCTGAAGATATTCTCCATTTTGTTTGTAAAAAACATGTCCCGTTTCAAATAAGCGACCAAAATTCGAGCCATGGCGAAAATTGTGAACTAAATTTTTAAAAAGAGTTGTAAAGATTCTTCTTCGCATCACATTTAAATCTTCACTGATAGGGTTTGAGATTTTTATAGATTCCTGAACACCAACAAGCCCCGTATGTTTTTCGTCAAATTTTTCACCTAACAAGCTAGTTTCAAATTCATTAGAAACAAAATTGTAGTTTACGGCCTGTAAGTAACCTTCTGTCGTCATCAAATTA
>JAGRAE010000214.1 GCA_020435005.1 Bdellovibrionales bacterium | reverse complement strand
CGTATCAATTCAAGACAAAAAAGCGGTCATTTTCCCTGAAAAGTTATAGGCGGACAAAATCGCTGAAAAGTTACAATTTTGGTGCAATTTTATTAATTGTCTACATTTTGAAAAATTGATTAAGATTTGAAATAATTGAGTGTTTGAAATTAAAATGAATTAAGTCTTGCAAGGCCCTTTTATTGCATAAAATTAATCGGGGTAGGGGTTCTATGAAATATTTGTTTAAAATTACCAAAATGAAACAATTAATTATATTAGTAACTATATTAATCTCTGTTTTGATTTTTCAAAATTGTAGTGATGGTTTTCAAGCATTTAAAATAAATGAAGGGACAGCAGATTATTTAAGTGAAACAAATGGTAACAGTTCAGCTGGACCTAAAATTGATATTCTTTCACAACCTGTACCGGAACTTAAAGGCAGCTCTACAATTATTAGCTTTATTACAAGCTCACAAAATGAAGAGATAATTGTAAGTACACAATGTTCTTTAAACAAACAAGCATTTGAAAAATGTGAGAGTCCTTTAGTTTTAAATAACTTAAAAAGTGGGGATTATACTTTAGAAATTAAAGTAACGACTGATTCCGGCCAAACAACAATTGTCAATTTGGAATGGATTGTAAATTTAACTTCTAGTTTAGTGGCAATTTCTTCTGCTCCTAGCCAGGAAAGTAATTCAAAAACTGCCGCCTTCTCTTTTGAAGTAAGTAATAGTGGAATAAGCATTGAAACAATTGAGTGCCGTTTAGATAATGGACCCTTAGAAAAATGTTCTAGTCCTAAAATTTACTCTGATTTATCTATAGGAGATCACACTTTCGAAATTCTCGTTACTGATATAGATAAAAATATTACTAGTGAAAAGTATACTTGGAAAATTAAATCTACAAGCAATCAAAACACCCAACAACCATTATTATTTGATCCCATTGCAATGGCTTTAAATGCTACAACTACTCATGCCTATGTTTTAGATGAACGCTCGAAGTCTATTATAAAAGTCGAATTAGCCAGTGGTTTTCGGCAACTGATTTTTGATGGAGGAGTGAGTTCCGATTTTAAAGAAGTCAGTGATATGGCAGTGAATATTAACTCTAACCAAGCTTTTGTGACAGATTATGGACATAAAGCTATTTTTCAAATAGATCTCATTACTGGGCAAAAAACATTAGTTTCTAGTGCAAATAGAGGTAATGGACCGAGTTTAATTAAACCAACAGTTTTAACCATCAAAGGAAATCAAGCTTTTGTTGTAGATTCAAATACCAATCAACTGTTACAAGTAGATTTGGTAACGGGTAATCGAAGTATTATTTCACAAGTAGGTGGCGAAGGATCTGATTTTAAATTAGCTAAAGATATTGTTGTAAAACAGGATTTGAGTGAAGCCTTTGTAATTTCGGGCGGAATAGATACCTTTGGCATACCATATGGCAATTTAGTGAGTATTGATTTACGTTCAGGGCTGAGAAGCTTTGTTATGATTGATGGAGATAAGCAATTTCCAAACTCTCCAACTCCAAATATTGGTGAAGAAAAACTAAATTATAGTAAACTTACTGCAATTGCTCTTATCAAAGATGAAACAAAAGCTATTCTTGTTGGAGAAGATTCAGTTGCAGAACTAGATTTTAAAGAAAAAGTATATAAAGTTATTTCGAGTATTACTGGTAGAACTGGGAATGGAGAGTCTTTTAGAAAATTAAAAGATATTTCTATAGACTTTAATGCTGGGCAAGTCTTTATGGTTGATAGTATTAAAGATGGAATTTTTCGTGTTGATTTATCTACCGGAGATAGAACTCTCTTTTCTAGTTCTAACTTAGGAATAGGTATAGGATTATTGCCACGTGATAGTATATATGATGAATTAGGCAATAGAACATTATCGCTTTACAAAACATTTGATTCTTCGATTATAGGAATTGCAGAACTCAGCATTCAAACTGGTGATAGAAAAATTGTTTCAAGTAATGACATTGGAAATGGCACTAAGTTTGACCTTCCTATAAGGGTATCTAATAACAAGGATTATAGTAAGATATATTTTATTGATAATGGAAGGCTACTTGTAGTCGATTTAAAAAGTGGTGAAAGAAGAACTATTTCAGATCGCCCATCAGTGCTTTCACACCCGAGTATTGATGGCAAAACTCACGGATTGGTAGTTAATTCTAGTGAATCACAAGCTTATGCTTTAAATACTTCAAGAGATAGTCTAATTCGAATAGATATTCTGACTGGATTTCGTACAACAGTTTCCCCTACAGTTGAAGATAATCAAGACCTATCTTTTAGTGATAGTGAAATTTATAATCTATATTTAACTGATAATGATAGTAAAGCAATAGTTGCAAAGTACAGTCTAGGTACGGCTTACGTAGTAAGTGTAGACCTCGTCACAGGTATGCGACAATTAATTGCAAAATTTGAAGTTGGGGTGCTTGAAAATAAGATATATGATAACTCCCTCGGTTTCACAATTAATAAAACTGCTACATGGGGATATTTATACGATCTAAACACTCGGTCTCTATTAAAAGTGGATTTAAAAACGAATCAAAGAGAAGTTCTTTCTGGTTTACAAAAGGGAAATGGGATTATGTTTGACAAATCCAATTACATTGTCAAAGTAAACTCTGCAGAATCTAAAGCTATTTTTTTAAACACTTCAGAAATGATTGAAGTGGACTTAGCTACAGGTAACCGCACCATTAAATCAAAATGGGTTAGGCCCTATTAAATTATAATTTAAAGATGAGTCCCTAGCTTTCTGCTGATTTGTTATCATTCTGATCATATTTACACTTATTGTGTTTTCTAAATGCTGTATAAATTATTGACTCCTAACAGGGGCTGTTAATAATCTCAACAGTCTCCTATTACTCACTGCAGTTTAGACGGAATGCTTTCTGCATAATTAAAATATGTTAAGCAAATTAATATAATAGGGGGAAAATATTTATGAATAAATACGTTTTAATAGCTACTAGTTTGTCATTTTTATTTGCAATTGGTTGTGCCAATAAGGAGAAAATAGAGTCAACAAAACAAGAAGAAAAAGCTCAAGTAAAGGTTGAACAAGAACAAACAATTGCTAAAAGTTCAGATGCCGATAAATCAATTACGTGTAATGTAAATAAAGATAAACGAGTGATCAGTTTAGATAAGTCGCCGAAGCGATGTGAAGTTTTTTACACAAAATTTGGTGAAAAATCACAAGTAGCATGGGCTGAAGCAACACCTTCTATCTGTACAGATGTCATGTCTAAAATACGAACAAATATCGAAAACAAGGGTTTTAAGTGTATTTCTGATGCAGAAAATCATTTAAATGAGAAAACAAAAGAAAAGCATACGGTAGAAGAAAAGGCAAAAACGGCTAAGAGGGACACTGCAAGCGAAGAATGATTTAATGAGCAGTTTTTGCGACTTAGATCCAGAAAATATAAACTAAGTAAAAGGTTAAAATGGTTCCATATAAGATTAACTTAGAATAGTTAATCTTATAATGGGAATGTTTATGAATACTTACTTAATTATTATAATTTTGGCCTTGAACTTTACTTATTCCATAAACTCACTGGCTTGTGGCGGAGAAATGAATGATACGTTGAGTGCCAATAAAATGCTTGCAATCAATTTCAAAGATTCTGATAAAAATAATAAATATGCAATGGATGATGATGGCCTTCTCGTATTAACAATTATTGCAGCTTATTGCAGCGATAAAATTCCATTTTTTAAACCAAAACTGGAGAAATCAAAAAAGGATTGTATTAACAAAGCTCAAGAGAAAATAGACTATTTTGATAGAATTGATTTAAATTATTATTCTGATGAGTTAAAATCAAAAGAAAAAGTTAATAAAGTAATTAAGTCAAAATGTAGTGTTGACCTTATTCAACAATGGGAAATGGCTAAGAAAAAAAATGACAATAGTCCTCTTGATTGTAGAAATGAGGTTAAAGGGTTAGCCAGCAGAGCTGCAGCTCAGTATGAAAAGTATTTTGAAGACCTATTTAATTCTGAAGACTGGGAAAACTTAGATGGATCACAAAAAATGCAAATTCTCTCAGAGTATTCAAATGGTAAATTGCATGTAAATCAATTTGTATCAGAACTTAACGATGGGAAAATTACGAATAAAACTTTCCGTGAATGGGAACTCAAATACAAGAATGACATTATTAGCAAGAAATTTTATCCTATACTAAATCATCCTAGCGATATTGCCAGTGATGAAGATTATAAACCTTTGAAGGAAGTACTGGGCAATATTGGTGTTTATTATTTTGGCTTTAAACCAAGATGTGCTCCTGCATTGCCAATTGGGATTATAGGAAAAATTAAAAAATCTGATTGGGACTGGAATGTTAAAAAAAGTAGATCGAAAGATCGAAGTGAGAAGGTGAATTAATGAAAGTAATAATAGAAGTAAAATCAATAATTATGAAAACAATAGTTCTATTAAGTTGTCTGTTTTGTTTTAGTCCTATATATGCAAGTCAACTTGTAGAAGTTCGCGGAAGAGTGTTGCATATAGATAAAGGGATCGCCTTTATTAAAACCAATGAGAGTACAGTTAAGGTCAAAATGTCAAAATTATCAAAGAAGAATAAGAATTTTATAAATATAAATAGTGGTTCGAAAAAAGAGTTTACACTTTGGCTGCCAATGAATGTGTTTAAAAAATAGGTTTTTCTTGAATTTGTTATTTGGGAAATTGTACAAACATTTCAAATAATTTAAATAATTTAAATA
>JAGRAE010000213.1 GCA_020435005.1 Bdellovibrionales bacterium | reverse complement strand
GATGGTCTATCTGATCTCTTAGAATTAAAAGTTTATTTAACATATAGTAGCTGATAACATCCTCAATCTTTTGCTCATCATTTTCGATAACTTTCCAATAGACTAACGGAATTAATACTTTTTCTGGAATGATACTTTCTAAATCCTTTATTAATCTTAAAGATTGTTCCCACTTAGAATTTTTAAAAAATCCAGATTTTTTTTCTAGACTTCTTTTAAAAGCATTGATGTTTTTAAGCTCAGCTCTACCAAAAAGGCTATTATATCTAGCTTTCATAAATTCTTGAGTTTGGATTCTATCCTTAATGTTTACTAATTGAGCTTGAGAGGAGAAAGAAAAACTAAATAATAAAATAATTTTAAAAAAGTTAATCAAAGCTTTCATTATTTATTTCCTCCTATTAAATGCATAGTATCTTCAAGACCTAAAAAGTTTAGATTTCCTGTTTTTACAATTTGTTGAAGAATTTGGGTTGAAAGATCAACTCCTTCAGGCGATTTAGTTCCAAATTTAAATTCTCGATCTGATAAACTATACTTTATATATTTAATAGAAGATGAAAATCTTTCGAAGCCAGGAACTAAACTATTGGGGTTTTCAAACTCTCCAGTTATCAGCAACGCTTGGCTAGGTAAAAGGGAAGAAACAACATTGTAATACCAGTCTTGTTTTGATTCTGGTTTTAAAATATGACCAGGAAAAATCATGAAATAGTCAAATGTAGGTTTTAGTTGTTTAATATTAAATGTTTTATAAATATCAGTAGTTATAAATACACTTTCTTTATCGCCAAGATGAATACTGTTCAATTTAAAATTGTTTTGTTCAATATTAATAGGCAGCACTCGCGGGCTCGTTACATAATACTTGCGAAAGCGTACAAAACCTTTGACCATATTAGCTTTTAATTTGTCGAATGAAATAAGATTTTCTACATCTATATCTGCAATGCTTATTTGTAGAGTGATAACCCCTCCAATGTACTGTAATTTTTCATTGGCAATAGGAGAATTTGATGTCAAGTAATCGACGAGAGAAAACTCATTTAAATTTTCGAGTTTCATAGAGAGCTGGTCGGTATTTGATATTTGAATAAGTTGGTTGCTGCTGAGCTCATTGGATAAATCTTCTGGAGAGTCTTTAACGGGTATAAATGTTAAGTCTACTTGAATTTTACTATTTACTAGTTTTACAACAAGTAATGTTTTAATAAATTCTTTAATAAAGGCTTCTTGAATATTGTTTTTAAATCCGGATAAAGAGCCATCCTTTAATGTTTTAGCTATAGCAGCTTGAAAAGCTTTTCGAGCCTTTTCTTTGGCGTAATCTTCGCCAATGCTCGTTTTAAATTCAGGAATGACTTTATAACGAATTGTTTTGTTATTTGTTTCGAATTGAAAGTAGTCTTTATACACTAAAAGTTCACTGTCATTTATAGACAGTGCCCAGATGTTTTGCCCTAAAAGAAAGGAAAAGAATAAAAACAAATATACAAAGCGACTGTTCATGGTTACCTCAAATAATTAATTATTTTCTATTCTGATCGGAGACCAGTTGCCATTTCCGTTTAATGAAGTTAAATCACTTGTTGTGCTTAACATCTTATAAGCATTACTTAAATAAACTTGGTCACCTTCGACACGACCACCTTGGTGCCATAGCTCAACAATCTGAAAAGGATAGTCTTCGAGGGCTTTTACAGCGACTTGGTCAGGTGTAATGCTGTATCGACCTACTGTTTTTTCTGTGGGCCAATCGATCTCAATATAAGTCTGATAGGCCAATTCCGAACAAACAATTTTATCAATAGTCTGAACATCAAAATTAAAATCATAAGCCTTGCCATAGTTTCCAAGAGCTCTAGCAATGGTAATGGCTTTTTGAAGATCGGAAGATAACTCTGTATATATGGGTCTAATCGAAGCGAAGTCATCAATGTTTAAAAAATGGGCTATAGAATTCAATTCAACTCCAGGTCTTAAAGCTTCCAGTACTAAATGACCTGAGCTTAATTTCTCTTTAATTTCTTGTTGATTTGAAGTTGGAATATTTTGCCATTCATAAGTTAATTCTACTAACTCCCATACTCCCGAGTTTTTTAATTCATCTAGGCTACCTATCCAAATGGCCACGTGTCCCCAGTGACCAGGAATAAAACGATCTGTAGGTCTGAAAGGTGTTTTTTCCAAAAGTATATCTAAAGGTTTTAATTGGGGTGTAATTAAGTTTTCAATTTCTACATTGTTATACATATAACCTTTTCTGAATTCAATCATACCTACTGCGTTGCCAAAGACTTTACTTAAAGAATTTGTTGAAGTACGTACTGCACGTTTTTTTGCATCTTGATAGCCATCTGATAAACCTTTTACTCTGCCTGCTAACATTTCCCAAGATCTTTCGGTTATCGATTTCCTAAATAAAGCGGTTGAATAGGAATTATTAATTAAGCTTACAATTTCTTTAAGCTCACTGTCTCCAGCATCTAAACTTACATATCTATCAAATAACTTAAGTGAGTCGACAATAGAGGCTCTTAACTTTACATCATCAATTCTGTCTGAAATTTCATTAAGTTGCCCAGCGGGAATGCCATAAGCTTTGTTACCTTGATCAATGACTCGTCTAATTTGATCTATATTTTCAAATAATTGAATCATTAAAAAATAATTGTCGTATAAAGTGATTGCAGCGTGTAATGATAAACCTAATTTTTTTGCAAATAGTCGTCCCTTATCAGTTCCGGTATTAACTGTATATGGTTTGCCAGATTTAAATGTAGCTTGTTTTTCATCATTTAATAATATATTTCCTGCTTGTAAAAGGGTGTTGTAGTCATTAAAGGCATCTATAACACTATACAGGTGAACATTTTTATATAGCGATTTTCTAAGGTCTAATAACATTTTAACGCCTTTGGATAACTTATCTAGTTCTGTACCATTTAGATGAAATGAATCACCTTCAGTACTTTTTCTTTTAAGTAGATCTTCAATGAAGGTTAAACCTAAATAACGAAGGGAGTTATTTTCTTGAAGTAGCTTTTTATAATTTGTTAGCTGCTCAGAAAAAGTAATATCGTCAATGTGCATGACTTCTTCAAATTTGCTATTAATTGAATCTATATTATCTGGATTAAAACTGGGAAGCATGTAAGATTCTTTATTAATCTTTTGTGTAGCTTTCATCGGACGAGCATTGGTCTTGGCAAAAGTAGGAATTAACAAAATATTAACGATTATGGTATTCAATACTATTTTCACAAATAGGTTCTTGGTCATTATAAAGTCCTCCGGTTCAAGGACCTCTATATACAAAGATTATTCCTGATTTTAAATGAAATTTGGGGATGAAAACCTATTTATTTATATTTATAAATGGCAAGGCTGTCTAATTTTTAAATTGTGACAAATATTGTCTCTTTTTTATTGGTTCATGTTAAGGTCCGATTAAGACTGGTGGTTTTGACCCACCTGGGCTTCAGATTTTGCAAATTTTCCTGCGATTAAAGCTGATTTTGGCCATTGATTATGATTGAGTCCCAGTGTTTTAAAAAGTGCTGATTTACCTGTCACCTTAATTCCTGTCTTTTTAAGTTCACGATGTGCACCTATTAACAACAATTGAGCCTTTTCATATGGAAAGCCTTGAACTTGAATGTCAGGATTTCTTACAGAAATTACATAGCTATCTCCTTTTTCAATGGATCTAGTATCATGACCTTTTTTCATCGAATACCTCATTAAATTATATTATGTTTTTTATTAACAGAGATTTTAGAATCAGACACATAGGAAGTATGAACTATTTATTAGAGTAAATCTATGTACCTTGATTATTTTTACTTATAATCTACTTTTTCTTTTTCAATTTCTTAGATGTTTTTGTTTGTGGGTATATGCCAAAGCGAGGATCATTTTTGGCTATTAAACTAGATATAGTTTCAATTGTTGTCTCAAAATATTCATTGCTCATAGGTAAATAAAGCCATTTTGGCAAAACGGGGTGGTTAATAAGTTCTGGAAAATCATTAATTAATGTCGCATGGACTTTTCTTTCTAGTGGAAGCAATATTCCATTCCATAAATCAAAGTTGTATACTTTACCTCTGTACTCACGGTCATCAGGGTTTTCAAAAATCACCAAAACCATTTTGCCTTCAACGTAAGCCGCTAAACCACCAAACATACGCTTTGTGAAAAATGTTGGGCTATCTTCAAAAGCTTCAAAAGCCCAAGTAAGTGAAAAAAATTTTGCCATAAAATTAAGCCTAACTGCTAAATTTTGTTTATAAATTAATCTAACTTAAGTGATTAGCATGTCTGAACTTGCACGTCAGTTAGTTTAATTCTAAACTTTAGTAGTAAAATTATTTTATGGAGGAAATTATGAAATCAATAGGTCTGATTTTAGGTGGCTTGTTTACTTTTATAAGCTTAGTGTCTGCAAATGATGAAATTAAAGCAGAAGATGTAAGCAGGGGATTACAACTTTCTGCACAATGTGTTCAATGCCATGGGGCTAATGGTATTACAAACCACGGGATGCACCCCAATTTAGCTGGCCAAAATTATGTCTATCTTGTTCGCCAATTAATGGCCTTTAAAAGTGATTCAAGAATTGGCCACCATATGAACGATGTTGCCAAAGGTTTAACTGAAGAAGACATCAAAGATTTAGCAGCTTACTATAGCCAAATAAATATTTGCGAATAATATTTATTGCCTGTTTAATTTGTTGGACTTGTTGAGCATGCAATAAGAAAAAGTTAAAAATAAACTATTTAAAGAAATGTATTTAATCAAACAGACTCCTTGCAAAC
>JAGRAE010000212.1 GCA_020435005.1 Bdellovibrionales bacterium | reverse complement strand
ATCGTATCAATTCAAGACAAAAAAGCGGTCATTTTCCCTGAAAAGTTATAGGCGGACAAAATCGCTGAAAAGTTACAATACAGAAGTAAAGAATAAGTCTGTAAAATTTAATACATACAAGTTAAAATTTGATAGCTGTCTAAAAATTTAACACCCTCCAAATCCTATTATTTTTGTTTTCATATAATTATTGTTTCGCTTTGATTCAATTATCAAAGGCACAGGGCTTGCTTAATTAAATGCATCGGGGGAATTTATGAAAAAGGTATTAATTTTATTTTTTACTTTGATGGGTTTAGTCGCTTGTGGCGGTTCGGGAAAAGATTTTTCTTCAGGAAATGGATCACTTGGAAGCGATGAAGGAGATGGAAATAATGGTGAAGGTGGTAACGGTGGTATATTTATTCCAGGACCCGGCGGTAATGGTAGCGGTAATGGTGGTGGAGAGCCCGTAGTAACCAATAAAATAAGTTTCACAAACAATGATTATGCCCAGGCAAATTGTTCATCTTCAGCTGCTAGTTTTAGTGCGACCCTTAGTGATGTAGATGAAAACATAAAAGGTTGTACGAGTTCAATTTTAAATATTCCTTTTCATGCAGATCATGGAAAAATAGCAACATGTGATGCCGCTAGTTTTGTTAGTCTTAAAGACTTACCCAATTGGGAATACAATGCCAGTACCCGCACTTGGACTTTTAAAAGTGAAGATGTGTTAAGTACAATTCGTCAAGTTGTTAGACCTGGACAATACAAAATGGAATTTCTAGACAGTCAAGGTAACAAATACGTCAGCAACGATATTCATTTTGGTCGAGCAGGAGCACAAAACTGTCGACCAGCTGTGAGCCAAACCAATGGAGTGATAGGAGATGTGAAAGGCTATGTGGATAGTGTTGTGACAATTAACAATAAAAAATATTTAAAGGGATGGGCCTGCGAAGAGGGAAATCCTAAATCTCTAACTATACATGTTTATTTAGGCACCACATTAGCCAATAAGACTTTATTTAAAACACACACTGCAAATATGTTTCATGAAACTGGTGTTTCTAATGAATGTAAGACCAGCGAAGCCCAACATCGTTTTTACGTTCCTCTGACAGATCAGGAAGTTAATACTCATAGTGGCAAGAAAATATATGTCTATGGAATTCAACAAGATAGTGGAACAGGAAACAAACTACTTGTTAACTCTGGAACGCCAACAATCAATTAATTAATATTTATGTGTAAATTAAAAATGTCACATAAGCTGTGTAGGCTGTAACAAACAATAGGCCCACAGCTTTGGTAATAACCTGTTTGCTAAGAAAAAGTATAAAAAATAAAAATAAAGTAACTCCCAATAAAATAAAATTATCAAAATGTGCTAGTTGTTCAGATAACTCTAATGATTTAAAACTCGCCGCAACACCGGCAACGCCCATAGTGTTGACTAAATTTGAGCCAATGACATTGCCCACAGCAATGTCATTGTGACCTTTGTAGGCGGCAACTATTGATGTGGCCAATTCAGGCAGTCCAGTACCTACAGATATAATAGTAATGCCAATAATTCTTTCTGAGAGCCCAAACAATCTTCCGAGAACAATACCGTTTTCTAATGCTAAATGAGCGCCGCCGATGAGAGCGGCTAAACCTAGTAGCAAAAAGAAAGCATCGTATACAGGGTGTTTAAGAATGTTAATTTCTTCACTTGTTTCAAGCTCAGCTTTGATTTTTTTAGAACGATAAATTGAAATGTAAAATAATACGGCTAAAACAACGAGTGAAAGCACTCCTTCAACTCTTTCGTAAACTAAATCCCAAGAAAATCCAATGAGCAATATTGTGCAGATGATCAGCATGGGTATTTCTACTCGCATAAAGTCTATATCTACTCGATTAGCTTTTATTAGCGAGGCAAAACCAAGAATGGCTAATATATTAAAAATATTTGATCCCACAATATTACCCATTGCAATATCTGGTGCTTCTTTTATGGCAGCAATAAGGCTTGTAACTAGCTCCGGAGCGGATGTTCCAGCGGCTATTATGGTCAATCCGATAATTGCGGGGCTTATATGTAAGCGTGCAGCAATACTAACTGCAGATTTAACTAAAAAATCTCCACCAGCAAGAAGTATTACAAATCCTAAAATAATCATAAAAATGGGAAAAAGGAATTCCATAAGATGTATAGCCTTTGTTAACATACAATAAACATGCGTTATTATTATATATCACTAATTTTATTGATTGGGCTACAGGCAGATGCACTTTGTGTAAGTGCAGACTTAGCTAATATGCGAAGTGGCCCAGGAAAAAAATTTGCAAATACTTGGACCGTAGGCAAATACACTCCGCTATTAAAAATTGGTTATAAAAATGGATGGTATCAAGTTAAAGATCAAGATGGAGTTACGCACTGGATATACAATTCTTTAGTTACAAAAAGATTTAAGTGTATGTCTGTAAAAGTTAATAAAGCATATATAAGAACAAAGCCGGGAACCAACTCTTCTTATGCAGCATATAAGGTGGCAGATAAATATTTTCCCTTTAAAAGAATAAATGCCAAAGATGGATGGTTCCACGTTATTGATGCCTCAGGAAATAAATTTTGGATTCATGAAAACTTAGTATGGAGAGCAAGAAAGGTAAGCTCTTTTAACTTCTAACACTTAGCAATAGCTGTGAAAACCACAACTAACAGGCAAGATAAAGCTATGTGCAAGTCAAATGAGCAGCGTAAAAAATTCCCTGTATCAATATAAAACACGCAAAACTTTAAAGTTTTAATTCTTATATTCTATGCGTTAGAATATTTCATCTAAGTCTTTAGTCGGTGCACCATAAATTAAAAAAAAAGAATTGAGTTAAGGACTTACAGAATTTAAGAAATTTTAAGAAATAGTTCTTGCAAAAGGACTATGAAGTATGTGTAAATAGTTCAGTTCCAATTTGGCACTATTACATGTGTTAAAAATTATGGGGGGGAACTCAAATGGAAGAACTCAAACCGGAATTAGTACAACAATGTAAAACTAAACTTCTTGAAGCGAAGTCAGATATACTGAACCGTGTACGAGAAGCAAAAGATAGCCTCAATAAAAATTTTGATGATTCAAAAGGTGGAGACGAGGGAGATCAAACCTTAAGAGCTTTGGCCGAAACTGAATTTTTAAATATGAATGAAAGAATGCGTAAGCAATTAGTTGAAATTGAATTGGCTTTAGCAAGAATTGAATCTGGTAATTATGGCATTTGTGAAGAAACTGAAGAGGCGATTGAAGCCGATAGATTACTTGCCATTCCTTGGACTCGTTTAAGCATTGAAGGCGCTGAAATTCGCGAATCTATGCAAAAACGTTACGCCAGATAAATTAACTATTTAAATAATAGTTTTTTAGCTTCCGTGAGGACGACTTCGTGTGAGGAGGCGTCCTGAAGTGGAGCAAATAGCAAGCCCCAATAAATTCCATAAATGGCATTGCGTACACTCTTTGTGCTTGTTTTGTAGTGTCTTTCAATTTTCTTAAGAAACCCATCTTGAATTTTTCGAATGGCATCACCTATGTCGTTATCGCGCTGAATGTGTTCGGAAATAAAAATACTTAAATAGGGAGCATTTTCATATGTTCTACGCGCTTTTTGCATAGAAGAAATAAATTCTCCCATGTTCCACATTTGTTCGCGCTCAGGAGTTAACCCGGCCATTTCACTGCCAATAAGTTTTATAGCTTCATTGAGGATACCTACTTTAGAGCGGCCAAAATAATAATAAATTAAAGAGCGAGTAATACCGCTCTTGCGAGATAAATCTGAAACGGTCCACTTAAGGTGACCTTTTTTTACATCGAGCTCCAGAGCAGCATTTAATATTTTCCAATAATTTTCATCTATTTTATTTTTTTTATCAGGCATGCTTTTATGCTAGCGAGAGGAGGCTGAATCTTCAAGGTTGTTTATCCATAAATGCTTCAGATTGCATTTGTTCTTCAGCTAGAGATTCTATTTCTTTTTCAGAGTAGAGTTTTCCCTTACCAATACCTGGGCAAAAGTCAGCAACTTCTTTTTTCCAAGCCTTAGCAGTTAAGACTTCTGGCCAAAAGGGCCATGTTCGACATTGTGTTGGACGAGCCTCATAAACACTGCATTTATTGTCTTTTAAAAATAGGCACTCATCCTGATCGACATTTGTTTTTAAATGATAATAGCCATCGGCAAAAACACAATATTGATTGGTGAATTCTTTTAAAGAAATTTTCAAAAATTTGGCAAAACGTTTTCGGTCGTTGAGATCGAGGTAGACAAAACCGTACTCACCTCGAGACACGCAGCACTTGCCAGAACCCTGACATTGAAAACGCAAACCCTCACTGTACCAATTTTTCTTTTTCGCCATGTGGGGATTAAATAGTTATATATTGGTGGTGTCAAATGAAACAGTTGGAATTTTACTTATAGTTGCAATCGAGATGTATAATTTATTTACACAATCAATACAAAAAACGTCACTTTTAAAACGTAAGAACTGCTCTTCCTTCCTGTTGTTAAAGCGTGAATTAATTCTACCGCCTCGATAAGTTCAATAATTTTAAGATGCTATGTCACTCGTTGGTGAATCCTTTTTAGTGTGTTCACTAAAAAGGATTGCCGTCGGAAGCTGTTAACTTCTAGAAATTACTGAACTTACAGACGACGGAGTTGTAATATCTAAATGCTTTATCAACAGGAAAGTAGAGCAGCTAATAAAAATTAGCTCTATTTGTTGTTTCTTGGAATATATATTGCTTCTATTTAGTAGCTTACAAAAAGTAGAGTTATAAATGAAAATAATTTTTTTACCTTTTTTCTTTTTATTTACTGTTTCTAGAGCTTATGGC
>JAGRAE010000211.1 GCA_020435005.1 Bdellovibrionales bacterium | reverse complement strand
CCCAATTAACATTTTCTTTAAAACAGCTTTCCATGAGTTTAAGGTTGAAAGCGGTATGTCCAACATCCAGTTCAACATGTTCTGCTAAAAAGCTGAGACCGTTTGTAAACTCTTGCCCTAGACTGTATTGGACACTCTCCAGCATCCTTGGTCCATAGTTGACGGAGATACGTTCAATTTCAAACTCAATAGCTACTTGTCTGAAAGGTTCAGATCCTATAATTACATCTTCATGGAGCTGTATATAATCTTGTGTACTTTTAGGGATTTTTTTTGACAGAAGCTCGTCAGTACTCAATTGATTTTCATAGTATTTGTTCCATAAATGAATTAAAACCTCTAGATCTTCAACTAGCATTTTGTCGTGGTCAGCTTCTTGTCTTGAATGGTCGAGTAAGCGTTGACCTATTTTTTCAAAACCTAAATGTAAACACTTTTCACCGGCTCGTCGAATCCACCCTTCTACGGGTTGTGTGTTTTTGATACTAAAAGCGGTCCAAACTAATAAAAAAGCGTGTAATTGCTTTTTATCAGATTGTGTCAGAAAAAAATTAATCCCCGGTTGTAAGTGAAATTGCGCCCGCGATGGGTTTACTAATACATTGTATTTATACATTTCCATGGATTGTTTCATTATGCCCCCATTTGAATTTAATATTACATTAAAATAAACAAATAATGTTTATTAAATCAAGACTAAAGTAAATAATAATAGTTTACTAATATTTGCGCCAAATTCTGCTATGCGTAATGGTAAAGAAATAGTTTTATTATTCCGATTTAATGATTGAATGGAAAAAATCAAATTGATTATTAAAAAAATTATTTTCACAGGGGTTGATGAAAAAACACCTAAAAGTCTAAAAGCCTATATTGTACAAACAAACACGAATGGATTAATTTACTTTGTTTTAGATTTTCTTTTGGCCTTAGTATTTTCTATTCTATTGAGTGATTCTTATGTATCAAAATTGTTAATGTTTGCTGGCGTGATATTTTTATTCAGCTCTATAGGTTTAAATAAATTAAGATTTTATAACCTTTCAAGGGTGAGTACTGTCACTGTAGGTTCATTGTTAGTGGTTCTTTGTTCATTTTATTTAGGAAAAAACGTTCTGGCGCACGCTTCTTTATTGTTAGGTGCTATTTTTCCATTTGTTTATTTTAATAGCAGAGAACGTTGGCAAATATTTGTATGTCTTTTGATGCCAATCATAGGTTTTTGTTTGTTGTTGTTTTTGGATTACGATTGGGGGCCACAAATAAATATTCAGTCAAAAAGTGCTCAAATGGCACTTGAAGCTGTATTTATGTTTGTTCCATTTTTTGGTATTGTATCAAATACTTTTATTGCCGTAAGAGCTCGTGAGGAAGTTTCGGAAGAGTTAAAAAAGTCTCAAGAGCATATTAACATGCTTTTTAAAGTTCTCACTCACGACATTTCTACACCATTAGGTGTTGCCACTATGGGTTGCGAGCTTGTAAAAAGAAAAGCTCATTTAGATGATGAAACTTTAAAAAGAATAGATAAAGTTTATACGTCATTAAAAAACACCTCTCTAATTATAAAAAAAGTAAAGCATATGGCCATGTTGGAGGGTGGAAAAGCTCAATACCAAATTGAGGCTATAGATTTAAAACCCTTGATTGACTCTTTAGTAGAAGAATTGGCAGATCAGTTAAAAGAAAAAGATATTACAATAGATATAATTTCTAAAAACCTTACCAATAATGATCTTGCACTAGCGGATAAATCTATTTTAAAGTATCAAGTTATTCAAAACATTTTAACTAATGCCATTAAGTTTTCGGAAATATCTAGTAAAATAATTATTTGTTTATCAAGTTTTAAAGATTTTGTTACAATTGAAATTCAAGATTATGGTGTCGGCATTGAAAAGGAAAAATTGTCAGATTTATTTTCTTGGACAATAGCTACGTCGACAAAAGGTACAAACAATGAGATGGGAACAGGTTATGGTATGCCTTTAGCTTTCAATTTTTTAAAGGTAATGGGCGGCAAACTTGACGTTACTAGTAAAATTGCCACTGTTGACGACTTAAGTTCCGGCACTAAGTTTACTATTACTTTACCCATCTATAAAGAACCATTGCAAATCTCACAAAAGTCTGCCTGAATTAACAATTAATGATGTCTTTTCTTTTCATTCAATAAATCATTAATTCCTTTGTCAATTTTAAGAGATCTTATCCAAAAATTTTCGCTTAAAGACCAAAGTAAAAAGATACTACTAATGACTAAAATTGTAATATTAAATATAAATTTATTACCATTTAAAAGGTTAAAGCTAGGTTCTGAAAAAACTATATCTAAAACATTTAGAGAACTAAACGCAAATGCGTATGTAGTTAATATAATAAAAATAATTATTTTATACACTTGCCTTGCTCCCTTAGCTGCCATAATCCTAGCTTTTAATTCTTGCGCTTTAATAATATTTTTTGCCTCTGACTTTGATTCGTCAAAATTCTTTAAAAACATACCTCCTGCTATCTGTATTAGTCTTTTCGGGCCAAAAAATATCCTAACAAACCTCCTGCCACGGCTGCGCCACCGATATAGTACCATGGGTTAGTATGGACATGTTCGTTCGCTTGTTCGGCAGTTTGCTTGGCGTAGGCCGATACTCTTTGTGCAGATTCTTTTACAGCACGAGAGGTTTCGTCTCCTACAGAGCTTAAAGTGCTTTTAAATTCAGGTCCCATTTCGTTAAAAGTTCTTTGTAAATTTTTATAATCATCTCTTATCAGTTTTACTATTTCATCTTTGCTGCTGGTTGCAGCTTCATCAAGAATATGAAGAGCTTCATTAAGGTCATTTATATTCATTTTTCTGGCATCTGCTGGCATATATACTCCTTGTTTAGTTGTATTGAACTTACCTAATCTAATAAATTAATTCTCTTTGAAAATTTGTTGATTTTGTTTAGAAAAATTAAATCATTGAGAAAATATTTTTTCAGAGTGATCAACAATTTCTTTGTGACCGTTCAGTCTAGCACAATGAGCTCCGCAGAAAAAATGATTGCCAACTTGTACGCCATGACCAAGTATTCTCACTCCGCATTCATTGCAATTTGGAGCTAATCTATGCACTGCACATTCAAAACAATCAAACCAGTGACTTTTGTTATCATTGCTGAATTTTACTTCAAATGGATTTTCATAGTCGTTTCCGCACACTTCACATCGTTTCATAAATCTCTCCTTAGGTATTTATTCGTATTCACTCCATATTTGGTGGTTAGCTGTGTTAGCCGCTCGAGGCTGTGTTTTAATTTGTTTGCCTTTGGCAGCGCCAAAAAGTTCTTTAATGTCTTCAGGAAGTTGGTGAATAACTTGGTCGGTTTCACCACCCCCCAAATAACTATACAGAGCGTGCCAAAACTTATAGGCGAGTTGTTTTGAGGTATTGAGGTCGTAGCCAGTGCGAATAGAAATTCCTTGTACAATGGATTGACTAGTGATGCTGCGATTAGGTCCTGCAAGAAGATCGAGAAGGGGTTCTTGAAGATGTTTGGGTAGCTGTGATATAAAATGAGCTCCGCCAGTAAAATGGAGCCTTTGTACAATTGAACTCAATACAAACTGCACCAACTCATCAAGTTTTTCTTCTTTTTTAAAATCTATATCTTTAGAAACATGAGTTAGAAATTTACTGTAGGTTTGATCTACTTTATTTCCTTTAGTGAGCTTCTTTTGAAGAACTTTCTTTTTGCGCAATATTTGTGACTTTACAATTTTGCTGAGTTCTGTATTGGCTACAAATTCTCCAGCTATTAAATCATCAAGTGTTATAAGGCCAATGCATTTGCGTTGACCTTTTTTGACTTCCACTATGATGGGTAAGCGACGAATACTATGTTCTTTCATAACATTTACGGCTTGTTCAATGGATGAGGATGCATGGAGATATTTAACGTCAGTTTCTATTATTTTATTTAGTAGTGTGTTTGGTTCTAGTTCCAGTGAAATCAAGTTACAAACGATATCTCTATCGGTCAGGATTCCTGTTAAGTTTGAGTCCTCATCGTTGACTACAACACACCCTACTTGATTTTTGCACATAGCTTTAGCCGCCGTTAAAACAGTGTCATTTTCTTTAAGGATTACAACTTTTCTATCGACAAACATATCAATTGAAGACTTCATCTAAAATTCCTTTATGTAATGTTCAATTTTTCAAATATAATACATAAATTAAATTTTATTTTAATTTTTGAGTTTAGGTTTGTTTAAGAATTAGTCACAAATGATGAATTTAACTAGGACGAACCTCTTGGTGTAGATGTAAGCACCTCGCTTTTTATATTTATGTTAATGTTAATGTTAATGTTAATGTTAATGTTAATGTTAATGTTAATTTAGTATTTCATAGTCTAAACTGAGTCTTTCTGTTCCGTTTAACCTTTCATAAATAGATGAGGTTGTAAGAAGAAGTTTTTTAATAAAATCAAAAAAATAAGGAAAAAGCGTAAGAGTTTGTTAGTCTTTGTTTCAGTATTGAGTTTGTTAGTTAAAAGCTGATTTGTGTTTTTTTAACCTACAGTTCAAAATTTATAAAATAATTCGTTAATCAATAAAAAGATTTGACAGCTTTTTCTTGTCTCTAAATGGCTTTATGTGTGCAGTTAAACATAAGAGCAAGATGCCTCCTGTTTATTGCTTTTAAGTGGTTGGGGCGAAGTCATGCGTGCGTTTTAAAGGTGGTTAAACAACTAGACGAAACTGCATCTTCAGAGATAAAAACTCTCAAAACATTCATTTTAAAAGTCATGTTATTATCTCCAAGACCTAAAGAGTTTAGGCGAAAGTTTAAACGGCGGAGAACATCCTTATGAAGCAGTTAGATTTCTTTAAC
>JAGRAE010000210.1 GCA_020435005.1 Bdellovibrionales bacterium | reverse complement strand
ACTTTCGACACCGCGAATTTTTGATTTTTTGATAGCAAAATCTCCTGGCAATACAGCTCCTGGTGTTGCTACAACCACTTTATCACCCTGTTTATGATTTTTAGCACCACAAACTATTTGTCGCGGAGATCCTTCGCCTGTATCCACTTGGCAGAGGGTTAATTTATCAGCATCTGGATGTTTTCCCAACTCAACAACTTGTCCTATAACTACATGCTTATATTTCTGTGAAGGGTCTTCTAAGTTTTCAACCTCGAGTCCAGCTTGTGTGATAATTTCAGCTAAGCGTTCTGGTGTAGTGAAAAATTCACTGACATCCACATATTGGTTTAACCATTTCAAAGAAACTTTCATTGCCTTATCCTTTATTAAAACTGAGAGAGAAAACGTATATCATTGTCACTAAATAAACGTATGTCAGAAATTCCGTATTTAATTATGGCCATTCGTTCAACGCCAAAACCAAAGGCAAATCCCTGCCACTCACTAGGATCAATGTTGACTTGTTCTAAAACTTTTGGATTCACTAAGCCGCTTCCACCAATTTCTATCCAGCCACTGCCTTTGCACATGCGACAACCTTTACCTTTACAAATAGGACATGAACAATCCACCTCAGCAGAAGGTTCTGTGAAAGGAAAAAAACTGGGGCGAAAACGAGTTTTAATTTCGGATCCAAAAAATTCACGCACAAAATAGGCAATAGTCCCCTTTAAATCGGCCATAGAAACTGTTTTATCAATCAATAAAGCTTCAATTTGGTGAAAATTTGGAGAATGAGAAACATCACTATCACAGCGAAAAACAGGACCAGGTGCAATCGCGCGAAATGGAGGCTTTTCTTTTTGCATAGTATGAATTTGTACAGGCGATGTATGCGTACGCAACACATGATTGTGGTCTATATAAAAAGTATCTTGTTCGTCTCTTGCGGGATGATCAGGAGGAATATTGAGCGCTTCAAAATTAAACCAATCTTTTTCGATTAATGGACCTGACTGAACGCTATAACCTAATCTAGATAAAATATCAGTGATTTCTTCAATGACATGAGTGATAGGATGCTTTTGTCCTCTATTAAACTGCGGGCCGGGCAAACTCATATCTAATTTTTCATTAGCGATTTGTGTTTCTAATTCTTGTCGCTTTAATTCATTTTCTCTCAGCTCGTATTGAGATTCTAAACTTTTCTTCTTTTCGTTGACGAGTTTGCCAAATTCTGGGCGCTCTTCTTTTGGCAGCTGCACCATTTCCTTCATTAATGATGATAACTGTCCTTGTTTACCTAAAAATTGGACTTTAGCAGCATATAGAGTTTTTGTATCATTAGCGGCCATGATGGCAGCCTTAGCTTGTTCATAAACTTGATTGGCTTTTTCTTGTAACATTCAGCAAATATAAGCCAATTTATCTACAGAAACAATGTCAGATGATTGCATCTGAACAAAATCCACGGCATTAATAGGGAATGATCAAAGAAATTTCAAGCAAAGACAATGCCCAAGTCAAACGCTGGCTGAGTCTTCAAGAAAATCGTGGCATTCTAAAGCACCATCAGTATTTAGCCAGTGGACAAAAAATTGTAAGGGAACTATTGCAAAGTTCAGATAAAGAATCTGAGTTAATTCTTCACCATAAACATGATGCGCCGAGTGATTTTGCCGGAAAAATTTATAGAGTTTCAAATGAGATCTTTAAGAATCTCGACATTTTTGGCACTCAATCACCTTTATTTGTAGGGTCATTTCCAAAAGCGAAAAATTGGGACTCAGCACAAGATGAAGTTGGATTGCATGTGATTTGCCCTCTTGGTGACCCCACTAATTTAGGGGCATTGATCAGATCCGCCACGGCTTTATTATGTAAGAGCATTATTCTCACTCAAGAGAGTGCCAACCCCTTCTTACCCAAAGCTATTAGAAGTTCTGTGGGTACAGTCTTTAGAGCTCCCATTAAACTGGGTCCTTCAATACAAGAAGTATTAAACTCACCACCGAAGGCAGCACTCGCTTTAGATTTAAGAGGCGAGAACATTTTTACTTATCTGTGGCCTGAGAAATGTTATTTAGTCATTGGTGAAGAGGGTCCTGGCCTACCTACGAATAATTTAAAAAAAGTGACTATTCCCATGTCATCAAATGTAGAATCGTTAAATGCTGTTGTTGCGGGAAGTATTGCTATGAGTATGTACAATTTAAGAATGTCTTAACAAGATTCTCTTGGGATCTATTTTTTGATAGGAATTTAAAGCAATGAACTACCAAATTCAGCTTATTGAAAACCCAAACACTAGCGAACTTCTAGAAATAAAAGAGCTATTTCTAGAAATTTTTGATGAATGGAAGGAATCATGGGTACTTGGCACTGTTCAATGCCACAATAGAGTTTGTTTAATTAAAGTAATGTCGGCTGATCAAAAGCAGGTGGTTGGCTTTAAGCTTGGTTATGCTGTCAGCCCTCGTACATTCTATTCTTGGTTGGGAGGAGTTGCCCCTACGTTTAGAGGGCAAGGCTTGGCCAGAGAAACGATAGTGCATTTGACAAAATGGTGTCAGAAAAATGGTTACGAAAAAATTACGACAAAATCGATGAATAAATTTAAGCCGATGATGATATTAAATTTGAAAATGGGTTTCGATATCGTAGGAACTGAGGTCGACCAAGATGGCAAGGATCAAGTCTTGTTCGAAAAAAAGCTTTAAACCACGATGTCTGCACTTATCTAACTGCTAATATATCTTGTTGTTGTGCTCTAATTAGATTTTTTACTCTATAATTTGATGATTCGAACGCTATATCTCAAAACAAAGACTCGAAAAGTCCACTGTGATCACAAAATCTACTTTATATGACGGGCTTTAACGAGGCGAGAGAATTCCCAATCCGCAATTAACGGGAGCATTTCACGCTCTTAAAATTAATTAGTAGCCGTTCAATTTTTCCTGTTGATAAGTCATTAAATAAGTACTTCTACGTCTCAATAACTTCTACTATTTGATAGGCCATGATGAGTTCTACAATTAAAAAGACCTCGGTGTGATTTCGAAATCAATCCTGATTTGTGTAAACACAATGTCGAAAGCTCTAAACAAAAAGACATTACTGAGTTTAAAGGCTGTGGATGTGTAAGTATATTCATAATTTTCTAATTTATTTTTTTATAAAAAATAAACTCAGAAGTTATTATGAGTTATGTATGATCATAACTCAATGTATGCAATACAAATCAAAAGTTTCAAACCTTAGTTAGTACAAATGATGATAACCTTATTTAAATAATCAGCATAATATACAAAAAAACTTGATTTACGAATCACCTCACGCTTGAAACATATAATCACCTTATACATACTTCAAAAAAACACCCTATAATTGATTTACCTTACAGTGCAACACTTGGTTCAAAATTTTTCTTATTAATTGACTTTGAACCTTCGTTCACGCATATTCATTTTATGAACAATAAAAAGGCTATTCAACAATCTTTATTTGCTAAAAGTTCAAAATCTCACAAGACAGATAGTCGATACGGTGGAGAACTTTTCAAAACACGCAAAGGGAGACAAATACCTCGTCCATTAACAATTAAAAACACAATGCATCTTGTTTTACGTTCTTCTAAAGCTAAAGAAGAATGGTCATTTCGTCGCACAGAAAACAACAAAAGGATTCAACAAATATTAAATAAGTTTTGCTCCAAATACGGAGTTAAACTTATATCAAGAGCAAATGTAGGCAACCACTTACACCTTCACATTAAACTTTCCTCGCGTCATACCTATAAACCCTTTATTAGAGCAATTACATCTGCTATAGCCATGGCCATTACTGGCGCAAGCCGTGTTAAACCTCTAAAAACTTTTTTAAATGGAAAATTTTGGGACGCACGACCATTTACGCGTTTTGTAGACAACTGGCGCTATTACTTTAATCTTACAGAATACATCAAAGTAAACCAACTTGAAGGCAGTGGCCTGAATCGTTGGGAGGCAAGATATGTTTTGGCTAAAGAATGGGATAGAGCACAAGCAATGGAGTTTACATAACTTTATAAAAATAATTTCACAAAAACCATAAATTATTTTTTAATTATTTTCTCGGTAATTTGAAGCATGGGTTACTCTCATTGGTTTAGGTTGTGATTCGTAACTACAATCAAAACCAGTAACCCAGCTTCTGTTCAATGAATACTGCAACCTTTAATTGCGGACCGAGAATTCTCACGCCTCGTGAAAAACCTGTCATATAAAGTAGATTTTGTGCTCGTTATGGACTTCTCGAGTCTTTGTTTTGAGAAGTAACGCTCGAAACATCAAATTATAGAGTAATATAAAGTATATAGAGAGCGTAACAGCAAGATATATCCGCAATTAAAGGGTGCAGTTCTTGTTCAATGAACGAAGTGTCAGAATAAGTCGTAACTAATACAATTGATCAATATTACTAAAACAACTTAGAAAGCAAAGATTCATGCGAGTTCTAATTTACAATCTCTTTACTAGAGTTAATATTAACTCTACCCTTAAATTGTGGTTAAATATTAGCAATATATTTCCTATATACTTAATTTATAATTTTCCTGTTGATAAATAATGAATGTTCTACACTTCCGTCGTCATTTTATTCAGTGATTTATTTTAGGCAAGTGATTCCGATGGCAATCTTTGATTATTTAAATAAAAACAAGGTTCACCAACGAATGACATGTCTCCAAAAAATTATTGAGGCGGTTTCAATATTTATTTCACAATTTATCAATAGGAAAACAATTCATTCAGTTCTATTACTTTTAATTCGATAATTGAACTATATTACTCAAAAAAAAGTTTTAAAATAACATAAATAGAAAATAATCTCCTTTAAACGACTATTTTATCTATGCATTAAAATTCCAAATTCGAAACAACAGAAGTCTTATAAT
>JAGRAE010000020.1 GCA_020435005.1 Bdellovibrionales bacterium | reverse complement strand
GAGGGCCTGTCACCTTTTAAGCGTGAGCGTCTTCCCAATTTTTGCCCCAAGCAATATTGGCTTTGAGAGGCACTTTTAATTGATCTACATTTTCTAGGATTTCTTTAATTTCTTTGGCTAGATCTACAACCTCCTCTTCAGACACTTCGAATAACAATTCATCGTGCACTTGAAGTAACATTTGACAGTCAATACTTTCATGTACGGCAATCATGGCTTTTTTCATTAAGTCACTTGCTGTTCCTTGAATTGGGGCATTGATGGCGGCTCGTTCGGCAAAGCTGCGTAAAGCACCATTTTTACTATTGATATCTCTCAAAAAACGTTTCCGCCCATATATGGTAGTAACATAACCATCTTTTTTAGCTTTTTCGATCGTCGTCTCCATATAGTCTTTTACGTTTTTGAATTTCTTAAAGTAATTTTCAATAATTTCTTTGGCCTCACCACGAGGTATCTTTAGTGACTCTGATAAACCAAAAACACCTTGACCATAGGCAATGCCAAAATTAACAGCTTTGGCTTTTCTTCTCATCTCAGCATCTACTTCATTAAGTTCTATACCAAAAATTTCACTAGCTGTTGCAGCGTGAATATCCAAATCATTGGCAAAGGCTCTACACAATGCGGGGTCCTCTGTTATATGTGCTAATATTCTCAATTCAATTTGTGAGTAATCTATAGACAACAGTACATTTTCATTGCTTGCAATAAAAGCACTGCGAATTTTTCGCCCTCTTTCTGTCCGTATAGGAATATTTTGTAAATTGGGATTTACACTGCTCAATCTTCCAGTGGTCGTTGTGGCCTGACGAAAAGTGGTATGAATTCTATGATCTTCACTATTTACCAGTTCCGGCAGAGCATCTACATAAGTCGACTTTAATTTTGTATATTCTCTATACTCTATAACTCGTCCACAAATAGGGTGTTGATCAACTAATTTTTCTAAAACTTCAGCATTTGTGGAAAATCCAGTTTTTGTTTTTTTAATAACTGGTAACTTCAGCTTTTCAAACAATATGTGACCTAATTGTTTGGGGCTAGAAATATTAAATGATTCACCTGCCAATTTGTGGATTTCAATTTCTAGATTTTTAATTTCTTTTTCTAAACTTTGGCTTTGTTTTTTTAACTCTGCCAAATCAAGAGCTACACCCTTAGACTCCATATCGTGCAGTACCGGCACAAGTGGCAATTCAATTTCATTGAGTACTTTTTTACCACCTACTTCTTCTAGTCGATCTAAAATATAAGGTTCTAGTTCATTGTAACAATCAAAAAGTTCTTTTCCACCTGCTAAATCAGGAATTTTTTTTCCAAGAAATTGTTCATGACAATTATCAAAAGTATCCATAGCTGTTGATGATGCAACATAGGCTGCAAGCATAAGGTCCATCATAGGAGTTATAGAGGGAGTTAAATGCAGGTCACGCCAAACTGTCTTTAAATCAAACCCCCTCCATTTTAGCTTTTTCTTACCTAGTACTTTACCAACTTCTTTGTTGATGGGTAACACCCAAAGGTTTTTTGAGGTTAGGAGATATAAACCTCTCTCCCCTTTTAAACATACAACTTCAGAGTAAGGATCAATGTCTTTATCTAAATCAAAAACTGTTGCTGTTTTTTCTTCAAAATTACTATTGATATTATTTTTTTTGTTTGTTGAATTCTTTTCAGATTTGTTTTCTGAAGATGGTTTTGCATCATTTGAGGTTCCGATAAGAGTTCTTTCAAAACTTTTAAAATTGAGCTCTGTAAATAATTTGTGCAAATCTTCTTTTTTAATTGATTTTAATTTTAAATCCTCAAGTCCTATGTCTAAATCCAAATCACTTACAATTTTTACTAACTCCTTTGACTTGTAAGCCATTTCTTTATTTTCTACTAATTTTTTTACAGTCGATTTTCCAGAAATTTTATCTATATTCTTATAAATATTATCTAAGGTTTTAAACTCTGCTAATAGTTTTTGTGCCCCTTTGGGACCAATGCCCTTTACGCCGGGTATATTATCGCTACTGTCACCTACCATAGCTAAGTAGTCGATCATTTGTTGAGGTTCAATTCCCCATTTTTCAATAACACCATCAACATTATATTTTTTATCCTTCATAGTGTCGTACATGATTGTAAAATTATCGACGAGTTGAGCAAAATCTTTATCACCACTGACGATAACAACTTCTAGTTTATTTTTTCTTCCATATGTTGCTAAACTGCCAATAACGTCATCTGCTTCATAACCCTCTTTATCAAATCTTGGTATACCCAGTACATCTGTTAACTTTTTTAGATAGGGAACTTGAGGCACAAGATCTTCGGGCATTTCTGCACGGTTAGCTTTATACTCAGGGTAAATTTCATGACGAAAAGATCTTTCTTTGCGATCAAAACAAAAGGCAATATAATCTGGTTTAATATCCCTTAAGAGTTTAACCACCATATTCATAAATCCATAAAGCGCATTCGTGGGTAAACCGTCTTTATTGGTCAAGGGGGGAATGGCAAAAAATGCTCGAAAAAAAAAGGAACTAACATCAACTAAAAATAATTTCTTCACAAGTTAATACTTACTTCTCAATGACGTCTAAATCAACTTGTGATACTTGGTCTAAGCCATGATCTTTTAAGATACTTTCTATTCTTGCTTGTTCGCTTACATCTGATGCGGAATCCAATCGCTGTAAGTCAAAAAGGTCTAGCAAATCTATGATTTCTTTACTAGGAGATGATTGATTCATCTCCCAGTTTAAAATTTCTTTGTGAGTACAATTTAGCCTTCTTGCTAAATCATCAGGACTCCAACTCATTTGTCTTCTTAAATCCCTAATGCGTTTTCCGTCCCAATTCATATTACCTTCCTATCAATCAAGGGCAGACACGAACGTTGGAAGCTTCCCACCCGATACTTGTTTGAAACAAATCATAATACACTATAGAACCACCAGTTAGGTGTTTTTTGGCCTCGGGGTCAACAATTGATGTGTAGTGGAAATAGATTTCCCTCCCTTCAAAATCTCCTATGTATCCGAAACCACTATTGTTATTGAAATACATGACTTTGCCAGAATTCATATTGGAACTCCTTTCTGATTAATTTTCAGTCAGCATCTGAAAACACAAAAACCAAGTCTCCCTTTTCCACGTAATCGAGTTGGTTGCGAACTTCTAATTCCAAGAAGTTGGGATCTGAAACGCGTTCAATTTTTAAATTTAAATGCTCGGTGTCCTGCTTTATTTTTTGAATTTTACGAGTCAGTACATTTTGGTCGCGATAGAGGCTCCAAGTTTGAAATAAGCCACCTTGAAAGAGCAAGCTAAAAAGAATAACTGCCAAACAAGCTATTAGGACCTTCCTCGGTTGATGCAGGATGTCGTGAATCCAGGTAAATATCTTAATTAGTAATCGACTCACACCTTAATTTTACCGAATAATTTAACTCACCCGCAAGAGCCAGTTGTGAATTTAACTAAATACTCAAATTTGGAGCCCCAAAAACTAGACCAACGAATAGGTTCCAGGTTCTTTTTTTGCGATTACCTGCGTAATTTCGAATATTATTTTCAATGTATAGATCTTCATAAAAGCTTTGCAACAAGGAAAAATTTATGACCTCTTTAATTGCGGATGTATCTTGCTGTTACGTTCTCTAAAGACTTGTTTATTTTGTAATTTGATGATTCCGGCGATACTTCTCGAGTCTTTGATTTGAGAAGTCTACAACGAGCACAAAATCTACTTTATACAACGGGTTTTAACGAGGCATGAGAATTCCAAATCCTCAATATAGAGTGCAGTTTTAAAAATTTAAACAGAAGAAGCTCTAGCTCTTAAAGGCTTCTTTACCCCAGTATACAGCCTTCTCGCCAAGGCTCTCTTCTATTCTCAATAACTGATTGTATTTGGCTACACGATCACTGCGACACAATGATCCCGTTTTGATTTGTTCACAATTAAGAGCGACGGCTAAATCCGCAATAGTTACATCTTCAGTTTCACCACTTCGGTGAGACATAACTGCGGTGTAATTACTATTATGAGCTAACTCTACAGCATCTATAGTTTCTGAAAGAGAACCAATTTGGTTCACTTTCACTAACAATGAATTTGCTGCGCCCTTTTTAATTCCTTCTGCCAGTCGCTTAGGATTTGTGACAAATAAATCATCGCCGACGAGTTGAATTTTCTGGCCGTGTGTTTTTGTATAAGCCTCCCAGCCAGACCAATCATCCTCGGCGAAACCATCTTCAATACTCACCAGCGGGAATTCTTTGCACCAAGAACTATAGACTTCGCCAAGCTCCTCACTAGTTAAAGATTTAGACTCCCAAGTGTACTTGCCACTTTTAAAAAGTTCAGTAGAAGCCACATCCAAAGCCAGTTGTATTTGCTCACCTAATTTGTAGCCCGCACTCTCAATAGCCTTACTTAAAAATTCTAGAGCTTCCTTATTTGAACCTAATTGAGGGGCAAAACCACCTTCATCACCTACAGCCGTGGATTTACCTTCTGCATTTAATAAAGTCTTTAATTTGTGAAAGACTTCACTCCCCGCCCGCAAAGCTTCGCGAAAAGAGTCAAAGCCTGTTGGCACAATCATAAACTCTTGAACATCTAAACCATTGTTGGCATGAGCGCCTCCGTTTAAAACATTCATAAGAGGTACCGGTAATTTGCAAACAGAATTTCCACCCAGATATTTATACAAGGGTGTTTGCTTTTCTAAAGCTGAGGCCTTTGCATAAGCTAATGACACACCTAAAATAGCATTAGCCCCTAAATTTGATTTATTTTCACTGCCATCCATTTGAATGAGTTGTTGATCCAACTTTCCTTGTGTACCAAGACCAAAACCTTCTAAATCTTTAGCTATAACTTCATTTACAGCTTTAATAGCTTTAAGCACACCCTTTCCACCATATCTGGCTTTATCGCCATCGCGCATTTCGTGAGCTTCATAAGCACCTGTAGACGCCCCCGACGGCACCGCCGCTCGCGCCATTACTCCTGTCGATGTAAAGAGCTCGACTTCAATTGTGGGATTACCACGACTGTCCAAAATTTCTCTAGCAATGATTTTACTAATTTTTGCCATGCTAAACTCCTAACGAGCTGGTAAGTCAATCACGTAGGTGGTACCACTACCGGCTTTGCTGGTTAAATTTAATCGCCCGCGATGTTTCTTAAGAATGTTATCTATGGTTTCGCCATCTTCGCTTTTTAAAAACTCTTCAGTGTTAATGCCAAGACCTGTATCTGAAATTTCAACTTCAGCCAATCGACCTTTTGGACGAGTCACAACTCGCAATGAGCCATGCCCATCTTTTTTCAAGGATTCTAAACTTTTTTGTACAATCTTACAAAAAACACTCTCAATATCTTTTTTATAAAGAGGCAATTCATCATTAAAAAAATAAAGGCGATTAACGTGTACATCTCTACCCTTGGTAACTTTTTTTAATGCTTTATCAATAACATCGGACAATTGGACTTGTGATCTTTTATGACTGTCTAAATCTTCTACCTCAAAATCATCATTACTATTTAATAGATCAACAATTCCTTCAAAATGTTTATAAGTTTGATCCAGCAAGTGTGGATAGCTTTTAGTCACCTTCTCCCAATCCACTCTCCTCATAGCTTCCTTTACTTGTGGGCTCTTGCGATCCTGAGCGACTAATAAAGTTATTAGCTGTTGTGCTCTAGCTAAATAATCTGCCACTCTAGAAACCTCTCCTCGCAATGAAGACAATCGATTTTTTATCTTGTCTCTTTTTCTTGGAGTTAAGGGAGGCTCAACATTTTTAAATCGTGATAAATTAAAACTTGAAGAACGTAAGTTTTCTGCTTCTACTTTTAAACGAGCAATTTCTTTGTTTTTTTCTACTAATTCTGTATTGCGTTCTTTTAGTTCCTTTTCACTCTTTTCAAGAGCCGTTACCAAAGATTGCATAAAATCAGGATTGATATTGTGTCCATGCACATGACCATCAAAAAAGTTTACTTGGCGTGATGTCCAATTAACTTCTATACGCGTTCCCGACCAAATCACATGAGCCATTTCTTGATTCATAAAAGTCGGTAAAGCTTCTATACATGCGCGTAAATATTCTGTTACGTAGGGAAACTCATCAGTTGAAATAGGAAGTTCGAAAGAAATGTGGTCTTCATCTTTTTTTAGCCCGCCTATTGGCGGCGGTGGTGAAACAAAGTACGAAATAAATCTCTCTGGTTGAACAAAAACATCTTGTGGCTTTTGCATCATCTTTAAAACTGAATCTAAAGCTCCCCAAGAGTTTAATTCCGCACAGGTGTGCCCGATTAACTCAATCAAATTTTCACCGGGAAAATGATTGCAATATTCTTTTTCAATAAAAGATAAGAAGCTTTCGACGTCGTCGACATCGAGCCAACAAGAAGAATCTCGTAAAAATTCTGTAGGAACATCTGTATAGGAATAAATCCTTTCTACATCGTGCCCCTTTTTAACGAGAAATGTTAAAGCTGAATTGGTAATTTTAGCGCTAAAATACACGCTTCTTTCTAGCTTGAAATACTAGTGATATCAATATAGAAGAAGATCTTGCGCCCAGAGTCTTGATCGCCCTCCACATTGAGTAGCGCAATGTGTTAACCCACTTTTCGATGTTGAAACTTTGTTCTTGGAAAGGGAATGCCATTGTCTTCAATTTCACTCATGAACTGCGGCAACTCTCCTGTTGGCTCCAACTGACCATGCAATTGACCGTCTTGGCCTTTGACCAAGCGACTCATATGGTAAATAGAAACCACATTGTAAGAACCATCGGGGTTAAAGCCGCGAACTTCATCAATACTGTGAATTCTACGTGAACCGTCAGAATACCTAGAAATTTGCACCACTAAATCTAAGGCGGACACAATTTGTGTGCGCAAAGCCTTTTCACTAACTTTGCTATCTCCCCCTTGAGCTAAGGTTTCCAAACGAATCAAAGCATCTGGCGCTGTATTGGCATGAACCGTACCCAAACAACCTTTATGCCCCGTGTTCATAGCTTGAATTAACTCAAGAGCTTCAGCACTTCTGACTTCCCCGACAATGATTCTATCTGGACGCAAGCGAAGTGCACTTTTTAACAAATCTCTAATACTGACTTCTCCTTGCCCTTGTTCGTCGGCGTTCTTGGTTTCAAAGGAGACGACATGTTCATATTCAACATCAAGTTCAGTAGCATCTTCAATTACAATAACACGTTGACCTTTCGGAATACGGCTGCACAAAACACCCAACAATGTCGTTTTTCCCGAACCGGTACCTCCACTTACCAAAATATTTTTGCCTAACTTCATGGCTATATCTAAAAATTGAGCAGCATCAACTGTAATGGCTCCCCAATTTACATAGTCCTTAAAAGTAATACTTACTTTAGAAAATTTTCGAATAGCCACTGTCGTGCCATTACGTGCACAAGGAGGTATGACGGCGTGTATTCTATATCCATTAGGTAGGCGTGCATCTAAACGTGGCTCTTCATCATTAATTCTACGTCCTACACTCTGAGCAATATTGTTAACGGCCGCTCTCAATGCATCTTCATCTGAAAAGCGAGCATTGGTTTTTTGGATCTTGCCTTTAACCTCTACCCAAATATCATGGGGGCCATTTATCATGACTTCAGTCACATTCTCATCATCTAAGTAATTGGCAATTGGACTGAGAAAATTCTTAAGAGATTCAACAAAAACTGAAGACGCATCACTCACAATAACTCCCTTACTCCGATGCGGGAGCTCTCATTTCTAAATTTGTATTATTGTTCGCAGGATATACAACTAAACGACCCTGAGCAGAGGTCTCTGGACTTTGAAAGGTGTAAACTCCTTCTTTTTGCGGATTAATAACAAAGGTTTTAATTTTACCAAAATATGTAGCATGGTGCTCTGAAAATGCATCCAATACAAAACTCACATTTTTATCTTTTTGATTAACATTCACAATATGTATGCGATAGGATTTGCCTTCACGTGCACGAATGGTGGAAGGAACAAATCCAGTTTCTGTATTCAAGACAACTACTTCACTAATCGGCTCAGTACTATTAACAATAAAATCAAAAAACCCCTCTTTTTTATCTGTACTTTGTGGCTCATTATATTCTTTTTTGCGAATCTCTTTATTTCGACGAGAGAAATCCACCGCCCATTCTGCTTTGGTTATCATTGGTATTAAAGTAATTATTGTTAGGATTAAAAGCTTCACCTTTTCTCCTCAGTGTAGACTCTCACGCGAATGAAAGTCTGCAAATTCTTTAGCCACTTCCATGGCTAAAAAGTTTAATGTTTTTTTATCAAAGTTTTCTAAAGCTATAATCATTTCTTCTAAGTTGTGTTGTTTGGAGTTTACAATACCGATCACTTCAATGAATTGATCCATATGATCGCTGATGTGTTCCAACTCTTTTGTCCAATCTAACTCTAAAACAGGGTCAATGATTCCCATGTTGTAAAGAGCATCAAACATGACTTGTAAATTTCCTTGTAAATACACAGTTAGCCCCTTTCAAAGTTGAAGCTTGTCTATGTATCCTTTCGGAATAATTGAATTCAGGCTTAATTTTTCTAAAGAGAACTCGACCTGAGTCGAGCGGTGAGAGTTTACACTCCGTTTCCAGAAAAAAGTAGCAGGTACCTTTTACTCTAAGTTAAAGCTGCAATTAAACTTTTCTTGTTCCTCAAGACTTTCAATTAGGTTCATTTTGGCTCGTTCTTTATAATATATTAAATGGGCAGCCAAAATTCTTTCTTGCCTGTCTTTTGTGCTCTTTCCTTTATTTTTCAAACTGGGAAGCCATGAGTTTGCTTGAATAAAACTTACTAATTCATTTAAAACAATATTCACATCACGGATTTTAAAGACATTTTCCAGGTCCACAAATGGTCTAAGTTCTTCTTCTAAAAGAGCCCAAGCCACTATGTTGCCACCCTGGCCACTGATCCAAGATCTCATACGATTTTCAATTTCAATATTCGAGTCTGCTTTCGGCAACCGTGACGAGCCTGATTTTTTTATATTCGCTCGAACCCAATAATTCAGAGCTCTTACAGGGACAATCTCGTACAATAAATTGAGCTTACTTTCTAAATTAATTTGTGGATTTTCAGAAATAAAATATTCCCAAACATTTTCACGCCCTTTATGCATCATCCAATTGTATAAAAAATTTTGCACGGGATCTCTTTCTTTTTTTTGTTCAACAGGATCTATATCTGATTTTATATGCTGTGGTGATGGCCATGATTTATGGGCTATGACCCATTTTACCATCTCTTCTGCTGGATCCAACATTCCTATTTTTAACATAGTCACTCGTACACCTGGGAAACTTCTAAGTCTATCCGGCAACTTTTCAATTAATGCTTGAACTCCGCCATTCTTATTAATCCAAACCCTCATATTTTTTTGCTCTAAGCCATGTCCATCTATTTGTGGCATTCCCAGGTTAGGATTATTTATGAGCCAGTTTTCTATAAATTTATATTTATCCATCTCCCAAAGAATATTTGGGTTTAGTTTTAAATCTTCATCAAGAAAATAACGGTAAAAACCTTGACTTGAACCATGTCTTGTAAATACAGATCTCATTAACTTTTGAATTTCTGTCAACTTCTCTGCATCTTTTGCACTCGGTAGTTTAAGTGTTGGTGGGTTTAAACTTCTTACATAAGAATTAATTTGATCTATATAAATTTGCACATTAGGCGTTACAATTCTTTGTCCCTCTTCTTTTGTAAGTTTTTTATTTTTTACTTTATTAATTCCATGATGAGTCTTTACCCATTGTTCTAAATATTCTTTCTGACTTGGATTCAAATTTTCTAAAACATTGGGCCAAACAATATAGCTATGTCTTTCTAACAAATACCTAAAAGGATTAATTTTAAAAAGGAAGTCGCCTTTTAAAGTCATTGGCAAAATTGAAGCTATATTTTCCACACCCATGACTTTAAAGAAATGCATAAATTTTTGTGGCACTTTAGAGTGACGGTTTTCAGAAACACTTTCCTCAACAAAAGGAAAAATCTGATTTGCAATAACCCAATTGATGGCTTCTACAGCTTCTTCGACTTCTTTCCAAACTTCAGGTTTTTTTTGATTATGGCTATCAAGATAATTTATAAATACATTATACTTTCCAGAAGAATTTAATTTTGAATTATACTCAATGATCCAGTTAGCAATAAGAGATTCCTGCAAATCTTCTGAGTACAACCGAGGCCATCTAGAATGATCATTAAACCAATCGTTTAAAACTTTACTTGGCAAAAAATGAATTTTTACTGCAGGAATTTCTAAATTCTGAGGAGTTAGTTTTTCTTGTATCTCTTTAGTTCTTAAAGCGCTTGCCCTTTTGGCTAAATTTTGTTCATAAAGATCCTCAGAATCTAATGAAGGTAAGTATTTTTGACTTGCCACCCAATCATTGTACTCTGTCCACAGTTCAACAGAATCTGCAAACGACTGATAAGAGTACATGGTTAAATAAATGACAACAAATAGTTTAAGCAACTTGTAGCTCCAATTTTATTCGCTTTCATTTGTCGTATTATTAGCCAGCTCGTTTTGAATATTCACTACTCTTTGTTTAAGTAAAACAATAAACTCCTCAGCCGTTTGTCTCTCGTTAGCTGTCATATTAGGGTCTTCCATCAATTTTTCTAGTTCATTTAAATCAGCAAGCACAAAGCCCAGCATTTCTTTTCTCATTCAATATTCAACTAATAATCACAAGTAACTATGCAATATAGATGACAATATTTTTTTTGAATAACTGTTCATAGAATTAATAGTTAATACGAACATCATTTAGATTTTTTTAGTAGTTTTAGTCACTTATGTAAATTTAACAATATATGTTTTTAGCAGACATAAAAACGACAATTATTGTCAGTTACTAAGCTAACTTAACTATTACACTCCGTTTCCAGAAAAAAGTAGCAGGTACCTTTTAAAGGATGTTAGCTGCGAGTTCGGCTAGTTCTGAGCGCTCCCCTTTAGATAGAGTTACATGGGCCGATATATTATGCCCTTTAAAACGCTCTACCGAATAGGTTAATCCACTATTAGCGGAATCCACATAAGGGTTATCAATTTGGTAGGGATCACCAGTGAGAACCACTTTTGTACCTGAGCCCGCCCTGGTCACAATAGTTTTAATTTCGTGAGGAGTTAAGTTTTGTGATTCATCGACAATTAAAAATTGATTGGGAATAGATCGGCCGCGAATATAAGTAAGAGGTTCTATATTTACCATGCCTTGATTAATCAATTCTTGGGCACGACCTGCGGCTTTTTTATCGGCCCCCATTAAAAATTCAATGTTGTCAAAAATGGGTTGCATCCATGGATTTAATTTTTGCTCGACATCTCCTGGCAAATATCCAATATCGCGACCCATTGGAAAAATAGGGCGACTTACTAACAATCTCTGAAAGCGACCTTCATCAAGAGTCTTATACAAGCCCGCAGCTAAGGCTAACAAAGTTTTTCCCGTACCTGCTTTACCTACTAAAGAAACAAATAATACTTCATCATTTAAAAGCGCATCCAAAGCGAAACTCTGTTCAACATTTCGCGGATGTATTCCCCAAATACTATCTGAAGGACTAATCAAAGGAACAATTACCCCCTCTCGTCCACTAAAACGACCAATAGCCGAATGATTAGGATTCGACTCATCTTTTAAAATTATGTATTGATTGCCAAAAAACTTTTCTTTAGTAAGTGAAGCTGATTTTTCTTTATAAAAACGATCAATAACATCAGGAGCCACGGTGACTTCTCTAATTCCAGAGTGCATTTCTTCGTGAAAGGCCTCTTCACTTTCAGGTTCGTAATCTTTGGCATTCACGCCAAAAACATCGGCTTTAATACGAAGATTAATGTCCTTAGTAACTAATTCCACCTCGGCATCGGGAAATTCTTTGGCTAAATTCATGGCTGTAGCAAGGATGCGATTATCTGCTTTGTGAGCATCCATTTCAGGAGGAAGACCTTCAACACGTGAATCAGTTGTTACATGCACATAAGCTTGACTGGCCTCTAATAAAATTCCCTTGGCCAACTCACCCTTTGACCGCAATACATCTATAAACCTTGAAAAATGACGAGCATTGCGACCATTTTCACCAAGATCCCGTTTAAAGCGATCGACCTCTTCAATAACAGAAAAAGGGATGTGTATATCTGCATCCTTAAATTTTGTTATAGCAAGAGCATCAAACAAAATAACATTTGTATCTAAAACAATTTTTCTAGATGTATGACTCACAAAAGCCAAATGGACACCTCCTGTGACGTAGACAGGCCTAGGGCCTATGTATTATTCGACCGTAAAGTGAGACAAAGGTCTATAGAAAATATTTTAGATGATGCTAAGCAAGAATTTTCCAATTCCAGAAATTATTTAATATTGGAGACCATAATATCTCCATCATCACTTTTCAAACTTGCACTTACATTTTCAATGAATTTTACAAAGTGAAAAAGAGCATTTTTATTAATAGAGTCTTTGACGAAACTCGTGCCCATGCGATTGACACCCTCTTCGGGCACATGTGCCGCATGAGTAATATTCACGACGAATGGAAAATAGGTTTTGTTATTCATATAGACTCTCATTGCTACATGTTCACCACAATTAAAGTGTCCCATGTTTTCATCTATATCAAAAGCCAAACCATCTTCAGAGATGTCATACAAGCTCACCTTGACCAAGCCCATTCCAGGCACAATCACGTTGGCACCAATGAATTCTGTAAGTATCGTTCGCTTTACTCGACGCCTTTCTTCATTGATAATTTCTTGTCTCATTTCTGAGATATCAGTCACAGTCGCAGGATTTTTTTTAACTTTCTCTAGAGAATCTTTTGCAACGCTTTTACGCTGACGAGAGCGCAATTCTATAACATTACTATTATCAGCCATGTTTTTTCCCCCACACTATTAGCTTATCGGAAGAAAATGTCTCAACTTTAGGCATAAATGTGTTATATTAAAAAATATTTAACTATAAATTCATAAAATGCCTAGTAATATTAAATACTTATGTAATTAATTTAGCTATAAATTAGTCACCTAGCCAGCCCTGTATACCAAAAAAAATATAAAAAGGTGTTATAGAAAGATTCTCATTGGTAGCATAATCCACTCCTAATCCAATTTTATAGGCTAAAAAATTTTGAGTAGGAAATTGATAAGTAGTACTTAACCCCAATCCAGAAAGTGGAACTATTGTTTGTGAGCCGCTAAAAAAATATTGTCGAACAAGAAAATTTAAATTCCATTGTGACTGACCAGGCATTTGAGCTTTAACAATGTCTTTATTGTTAATTTTGTAAGTTTCTTTTTTTAACGGTAGATAACCTTTTAATGCGTAACTTATTCCTAGACCTAATCTACTATATACAGAAGATGTATTGCTTAAACTAGAAGCCTCTGTGAGCTCTACACCTAAAGCCCATTGATGATTTAAAGCCCTTAAAAGTCCTACATTAACTTCCATAGCTGAAACCGTCACCGAGTCTCTAGTTAAATTGACATAACCACCAGTAAGTTGTAGCAAATTTTTTACTTCAGTAGTTTCATTTTTTAAATCAATATCTGTAGAATTTATCTCAGCTAATAAATGAAAAGGAAAAATTAAAATTAAAAGGAACTTAAGCCGCCGATTCATTAGCTTCACCTTCGTTGATTTCTTCTCGTGCTGAATTTGCAAAAGCCTGGCAAGTTAACTTATAAATTTCTTTGTAGGCACGACTTTCTCTAGAAGCTTTTGTATTTTGCAAGTAAGATGTTAGCAATTTCAACTTTTTATCAGGTAGTTGAGACTTTAATTTATCAAGAAATTCCTCTGGTCCCAGCCATGCTTGAGCTAAATCAGGGGCTGTAAAATTATTCAATATATTTTTTATTTCCTCATCACTTAAATGTATGGCCCAGACAATACTTTTAATAGAATTTATTAACTTAAAACTTGGGTCCTTTATAGACATTAAACCAACTTCATCCTCAACACTATTTACTTTAAGTCCACTAAAGCTATTGATTTTCCTATAAGGTTTAAATTGCATTTGTTTAATATTTCCTTTGAAAGGAGTTAATTCTTGACCAAATAAATCAATTTTTTCATTTATAGGAAAATTAAGATGATCTCTTCTCATTTTTGAAATATTTAAAAAAAGAGTTTTATTTTTTGAGATTAATTCTCTTATTTGATTATTGTTGTAATTTTTAAAGTCCAAAGGAGTCAAGTAGTATGGATCTTTATGATAGCTTTGAATTGTTGGCTCTAATTGTGATATGTAATTAACATACTCGCTCATAAATTCCCAAAGACCTAGTACTTCCTTCTTTGTATTAACGCTCAATTTTAACCAAATATAAGCAGCATAAGTATCTAATTCACACCAATAACAATCCGATAATAAAGCAACTAAACTTTCTGAACTTAGTTGATCAATGACTTCGTTTTCATCTTTAGCTCTTACAATTGGAGTATCTGTTGGTTGTGAAGTAGGCATATTGGACATGTTTTGTGACATTGCCAAAGGAGATTCTGATAATTTTTGTACCATTTGTGACAATGAATCTTTTATAGTATTTTCAACGCCAGTCATTGATTTTGAACGGAGAACAAAACCTATGACAAACAAGAGAAAGAACAAACTTGCAATTCCTACTGAAATCAATTCTTTGTTATTTAATAATAAGCTGTCACTAACATTTTTCACATTTCCCTTTGAAAAATCTGGAACTTTAAAATAATTGAGTTTAAGTTCTGCTTGATAAGACTCGCCAAGCCCCTTAATCAATTGGATTAATTCGTCTGGGAGCTGTTTTTTTTGTGAGTAAACTTTTACCAATATAGATTTTAATTGAGGCAATCCTGTAGCTTGATTAATTTGGTTAGTTAAATAAACAAATGGTGTACTTTCGAGAACAAACTGAGTTTTAACAGGTATGACATGAACAATTACTTTAGCCTGAGGGTCAAAACTATCTAGGAGAGCTTTCACTTCGTTTTCAATTTGATTCTTTACTTCCCAATTACTTGTTAATACTTCATTGGTTTTTGCATTGATAGTTAAAGTTGAGAAACTGAAAAGTAAAAAAAGTGACAACTTTAAAATTCTAATTATCATTTATTTGCACTCCCCTTTAACTCTTCAAAAATCTTCTTTCCTTCTTCGACTTTACCCATAACAATTAAGCATGAAGCTTCTAAACGACGAAAAAATACTACTTGAGGATATTCCAACTGTAAACTTTTTGTAAGATTTAATGCCTCTTCCGCCCTTTTCTGCATTAATAATTTTTGCACATCATTAACCTGCGAAAGTATACTATCTAACTTTGTATTTAAATAAATAGGTGTATTTTCAGATGTCCATAAAGTGGATTTTTTCAAATCGATATCAATCTTCTTTGGACGCTGGTGTTCTTGTATCACCATAACACCAATGTAACCAGGAGACTCAATTAATAATTGCTTTTCTTCTGAAATATATTTCTCACCTTTATTAACTCTATCTACTTTTCCAGATTCAGATTTTACTTCCACATCTTGTTTAAATACATATTCAGTACTCATAGGCAAACTAGTCGCCGTCTTTAAATGGCTACACGCCGTGTTTAGTAATAATATTAAAAAGAAAAATTTAAATTCCATTTTCATTAATCTATTTCCCTACATTTTTTATCGGTTAAACTGTAAGAAATTTATAATTTTATAAAAAATCTAGACATTGGTTGTTTTACTTTTGCTTAAGATTTTCCGTTACTTATAATATAGGAGGCCACGTGAAAGGATTACTATTTGGCTTTATTGGAATTTTTGTAGTATTAGCAAGTTCTTTATCTGGCGGATTTGAAACCTACTTACAAGAACACTCATTAGTTATAGTTGTAGGAGGAACATTTGTAATACTTTTTATTTCTACACCATCACTTGTAATCAAAAGTCTAGTTCGTTCTCTTAAAATGATGTTCAAAAAGGAAAAAAACTTTTTTGATTTCAAAAGAGAACTTTTACAACTTTCAGAAAATAAAAATGCAGAGTTCGTTTCAAAAAATTCTCTTATTACTTATGCCCAGGAATTATGGCAACAGGGAACCGATAGCGAACTTTTTATATCCCTGATATCACAAAAACGTGCTGAGCTCGAAAGTCGCTCCGTAGATGCTGTGCAAGCATTAAAAAACTTAGCTAAATATCCACCCGCCTTAGGTATGATGGGTACAGTAATGGGTATGATTGCTTTGTTTAATGATTTAGATAATAACAAAGGGAATATTGGACAAAACTTAGCCTTAGCCATGACGGCTACATTTTTTGGGCTTTTATTAACCAATGCACTTATAAGCCCTTTGGCCGATCGCATTCATGTTCAGTTTGTAAATGAAAAAAGGCTGTATACAGCCATTTATCAAGTTCTTCTACTAATTAACAGGAATGAGCCCTTTCAAATTGTAGCTGGTGAATTGGAGGAGAAACTTGCAGGATAATGAAAAACTACGCTATCACCGTGTCGAACGTTCAGACGATGATTATCATTTAGAAGATGAAACAAGTCATCTATGGGCCGTCTCCTATGCTGACTTTCTAATGGTGCTACTCAGTTTTTTTATACTTTTCTTTTCAGTAGACAACCAAGATAAAAACTCAATTATCCGCTCAATTCTAGAGACGACATCGACAAAGGAAAAAGGGAAAGGTTCTTATGAAGGTTCAAGTAAAGTTTTAGGTCCTGACAACCCTTACATCTCAAATTATTCTCAAGGGAATAAAAGGTATACCGGTAGCTATAATTCGAACAGAAAAATGGCCTCTCTTTCTGATTTACAAAATACAATTTTTAAAAAATACCAATATGAATATATAGATAAACAAAAAAAACTAATTTTAAGATTACCAGATGATGTATATAAAAAAGGTTCTATCAATCTAAATGAAAAGGTAAAGGAACAACTTAGTTCTACATTGTCAAAATTAATCCCATTTTCTGAGCAACTAAAAATTACTTTTGTTGGACATACCGATTCAGTCCCAATTGTAAAGAATAGAAAAGTAATTGTAGATAACTATGACTTAAGCGTTTTACGAGCGACGAGAGTATTGCAATTAGCTATCAAGCAAGGTTTATCTCCAAACAACCTTTTAGCAAAAGGAGCCGCGGAAAATGAAAGAAACTCACGAAGTTTAAGCATTGAAATTGTGGAAATTTTAAACTGATCTACTTTCCTGTTGTTAAATAAATTAACGAATCCAAATTCTATGTAATGTATTATTTCCCGACCCATTTGGATAATCATCACATTCCCAACGCGATCCTGCACCCCTTATGCCCCAATGGTTTGCCCCACTACGATAAAACGGAAAATCAGTCATCGCATCATTCCCCTTATTCGTAAAATAACCATTTAGACTTAACGTATTTGGTACATTTGCAGTGTGCCCTGAAAGTACAGAATGATTTGCATTGATATCAGAACAACTTCCGGTACCCGATTTAAAATAGGACATGCAACTTGGGGCATTAATTTTAAAATCCATTACTCTCGCATGACCAGAAGTTTTGCAATACATTCTCATTTCAGTAAAAGTATTTTGTACTAAGAAAGAAGGCGCAGTATGCCCCCAAGCTGTTAAAGAACCTGATTCATTCACACCTAAAGTGCTACTGCTTGCAATAGGAAATTTATTTGTCATGGGATTTGTTGCTGGATTTGTACCACCTTGATGTAGATAGTTGAGAACAAGTGTCCACCCTCCTCCATCAGTTGTCATGTCACAATACACTTGCATCGGATTTAAAGGTCCTGCAATACCATCAGGGTCTATAATATAAGTTCCATCCGTTGTAATGCCACTGTCATGTAGCTCCTTGCAACTTGTTAAGTGAGCATAAATATCTTTTTCTGCATTATAATTAGTTTGTACATCGGCAATATTTCCAGAGCTATATACTCTTAATGTAGCAACTTCACCAGGCCAGGCCTCGCTTCCATCTTGTTTAGCACCTATGCTCCATTGATTTGTACTTGCAAAATTACCTGAAGGGTTAAATTGACAAGCTAATGAACCATTTTTAAAAAAAGTACCAGTAGTGCCATCCCAACTTAAACCTATGTGCATCCATGAATTTGATACACTAGAGACTGCACATCCACCTGCTACGGCCAAATATTGAGCGCTTACTTCAGCGGGGGTTAAAGAACGGGTAAATAAGGCGACTTCATCAATTGTTCCCATAGGTTGATTACCGCCTTGATAATTTCCAACTGCATAAAAATCCGCGGTAGTTGCTTTAGCAATTGTGCCCACCGAAACTCCATCAACAAAAAATTGAGTACTTCCCCCTGTTGCAGAGGCTGCAAAGTGGTGCCAACCTGCGGAGAGAGTATCAACATCTAAACCGACACCCGTAAATCCACCTTGAGAAGCTATGTAGGACCCCAACTCATGAGTTGAATTATTAAATATAATATGATGATCCGTAGACTTTCCTCTCACTAAAGTTTTCCAGTTTCCATTTTGAGGTACAGGTAGAAGAACCCATGCAGAAACAGACCATTCTGTACCATGATCTATTTCTGGATCAATTTTCAAATGCCCATTGCTTGTAAATTTAAATCCTTTACTAGAACCAAAAGCACCCGTTTGATTTACAGAAATATTACCTGAGTTAACAAAGTCAGCATCATTATTATTAGTTGTAGAATCATCAGCTGAAGGCCCTGAAGAATCATCTAATTGCAAATATACATCGGGATTTTGACCTAACACTACAGTGGAGTAAGCTCCACCTTGACCTATAAAGAAACCAATTTGTCCTGTATCAGTTTGTTTTAAGGACCATCCATCTTCAGTAATACCACCATTACCCAAAATAAAGTGATTACTTCCAGTATTTAAATCTGTTGGTTTTAACCATGAAGTAATTAAAAGATTGGGTTGGGTATTTAGTTGAGTTCCCAAAAGCACTCTATCTGCAGTAACGCCACTGGTCCCGGCAAAGATTAATTTAAACGGATCTATTTTCCAAGTTCCATCTCCTGACCAAGCACTTACAAGTCCAAAATTTCCACTTGTTAAGTCGCCATCAAGCGTACTCGCTCCAGGAAGTAAGTTTTCCCAAGTACCAATGTTTAGTGAGTTTGGACCATTGTTTCCCCCAAAAGCAAATGCAGCTTGATAATCTAATAAGAGTGAACCATCTCTCTTGTAAGAACTTCTTACGGCGACAGAAAAAATTTCTTCAACTTCACCGGAACCATCATTTCCTGCAATTCTAATTTCGAAAGATTGCCCCATTAAAGTTGTTGGAGGGGTCCATGAAAATTGACCATTTCCATCAGCTGATCCCACAGCACCTGCAAACCCGGGAGCAAGAGTGAAGCCAGGTATTGCAGAACATGAACCTCCACCAGAAACACTACCATCTAAAATTTGATCGAAAGTACATGTATAAGCTATTCCTTCATCGTTATTAACAGCATTCGCAGTATTATTTACATCCACATTTAATGTATCATTAATTTCTAGAGGCCCTCCTGCACTTGTAAACAAGCGATCACTGATACTTGACAATATTGGCAAGGGCAATGTTCTGACTGGTCGATCTACAGTATTTAATTCTTGGGCCCCAAATAAATCTAAAGCTCTCACGCGGAATTCATAGTTTGTTTCGGGCAATAAACCAGTTATGTGAATAGACGTTATATTAGCACCTAAAGTTCCAGCTAAGACAAAAGGATCACCTGCATCGACGTTTCTATAGAAGTATAAATAGCCGCTTTCATTACTAGCATCTATCCAGTTAAGAGTTACCGCCCTTGATGAGACCTCATTAATTGAATCTAGTCCTTCAAACTCTACAGGACTTGCTCCTGTTCCACTTACAATATTTGTAGCTGAAAACTCATCATTATTAGTTGCATTTTCTCCAAATTTAAAAGCCAATGCATAGTCAATAACACCACCTGTAGTGGGTTTAAATTTTAAATTTACATTACAAGATTTATTAGAACCTAGTGATTGTGGAGATAGCGGACAATCATGAGAGGTTAGTTCGTAATTTGAATTTAAAGCATTTCCAATAGAACTTATGTAAATATTAGCATTAGCCAGATTTTTTACTTTGAACGTTTTTGTACTAGATTCATTTCCTACGGCTATCAACCCAAAATTAAAAGTGGCTGGTGTAAACTCGATTGCTGAGTTTCCAACACCAAAACCATTGTCACTGTCACCACCAACATCAAGTAATTCATCCACTTTATTTTCACTGTCAGATAAACAAGCTGAAAACGAAAAAATCGAAATAAAAGTTAACAATACAATTCGAACTAAGGACATACAGCCCCCTGATAACGATTTTTAGTTGCATTGCAATTTTGTGAAACTTCTGCTGGAGATAATTCTTTATTGTAAATAGCAATTTTCCCTAGAGCTCCACCCCATTTATAATTGGTATCGTTATTCCATCCAGAAATTTTTGCAGATGTTGTTAAAAATCGCGTACCTGTAGTCCCTTGTCGCTGTGTTGAAGCTCGCAAAGATCCGTCTATATAAATTTTATTATTTTTTGCATCCCCATTATAAAACACTGCGACAACATGAACCCAACGTCCTGAAAGTCCAGCAGAAGAAATTCCCCAAATATCTCCAGCAGCTGTGTTAAAGCCCCAGTTTGCTCCTTGAGCATATAAATCATAACTACTAAAACCTAAAATCATTTCATCGGTAGTCCCATCCCACCACATCCAAAACTCTGAACTAACATAAGTTCCAGGCGCAGTTGATATATTCGGCAAACTCAAATTCATTGTATCATCGCTACTGTCAAACTCTAAGCGATATGGATTTGCAGCTGAGCCCGTACCGTTCCAGCCTGAGTTTGCAGCACAATTACCAAAACCTGACAAAGTTGCATTTTGCTCTTCATCGGAGTGGTCGAACCAACTTGTAACATTGCACTGTGGGAAAGCCATACCACTAGCACCTGCGGAAGGAGCATCTAACAGTAAAATGAGTTGATCTGTAACTATATTACCAACCGAAGGCCGGTGACTGTCGACATCTAACTCAAACAAGTCTGATATATCACTACTCAAACCATCACTATATAATTTAAAACTACTTAATTTTCCTTCAAATGGACTCGAACTATCAGCTTTTGCTCCTAATGTTAAGTTAGCACTGGCAGGAGTTAAGCTTCCAATATTTGTATTACTACATTCTTCATTGCCATTGGCAAAAAGTCTTAGTGTAGTACCATCAAATAATCCTCCCATATGTATCCAAGCGTTTTCAGTAAGTGAAGTAGAGGAAACACAACCCCCAGCATTAGCAGACAAAAAATGAGCTTGAATATCTGAAACATCAAGAGCCTTATTATAAATAGCGACCTCATCTATTTTACCGTTGTAATTACTTACGTACCCTTGTCCAATATAGGCTGACAAACTACCTACCGTCGCTGACCCCCAAGAAGTCGCACATGTATTTGTCTGCACTCCATTGATTACCCATCTCATAATTGAATTATTAAAGTCTCTAATAATTGCAATATGGTTCCAATTGTTTAAATTGACAGGAAAAGTAGAATTACATGAAACATAAGGAGATCCATTACCACCGTTTGTTCCATAGTAATAATTTAAAGTACCATTTGTCTCTTGTGTAATCGTTCCTTCACCACCATAAGCTTTGGCCCATGGATTCTGTCGGCTTCCAAATGACTCAGGTAAAATCCACATTTCAATTGTCATATTGCCTGAGATTGATAATGAAGCTGGATCTCCAATCGTTACACCAGAACTACTACCACTAAAATCTGCAGCACCATCACTTCCTAAAATTATGGCAGAAGGTTGAGAGTATGTTATTCCACTACCACTATAAGTTCCATGCGCTGAACCCACGCTATCTGTTGCTGTTGGTCCAGAATTTTCTCCTAATCGCCAATAAGCTACTGGGCCATCATTTAAAACAAGCTGGTGATAAGAATTTGTAACACTACCAACAATTAGTTCAAAATTTCCACTAGCACTTTGGCGTAAAGCAAACCCACTGCTATCACCCCCCCCAGAAGTTGCAATAGTTGCTGAACCACCTGATAAATTTGTAGGCATTACCCAAGCAGAAAACATGAACTTACCCGATGTATTTATCTCGTTATTTACAACTGATCCCAAATCAATTCTATTGAGTGTCCCGTCAAATAAAACAGAATATGGATCAGAAACATTTCCAGTACCTGTCCAATTAGAAACGGGAGCTCCACCGGCATTAAGCAAATGTCCATCATTTGTAGTTAAGGGTGCTTGAGCTAAGTCACGCCATACAGTTTCCACTGTAGCAGGCCCCAAATATGTGGCTAATGAACCAACAAGATCAGCCACTAAATTGTTTCTTTGGTAATCTTGTTGAATGTATAAAACAAAAATTTCATCATCACTATTTCCAGTGTTTGTACCAGTTACTTTAATTTCATAATTATTAGCTTCTGTTGCAAGAGGAGTCCAATTTAATATCCCTGTATTTGTATCAAACGTGGCAATAGATCCAGGTAGTAATGTACAGCTTGTTCCCGGACTTACATTTGAGTCTATTGTAGAATCAAATACGCAAGTATATGACATTCCCGAGTCGTCATTTGTCGGCACATTGTTTATATCAATTGCAGGGTTCATTGCTTGCCCCTGAGTGATAGCTGTTCCGTTAGCTAAGGATCGATCGTCAATTGTAGTCAATTGCACCGAAGGATTTACTGTAATATTAAAACTAATCGAATCCGTTAGAGGGGAAGCCTGCTGATCACTTCCTGTTAATGTTATGGTGTAAACAGTTGATGCTCCTAATAAGGCAGCTGCCGTATTAGGACTGTAACTAAAAGTACCATTATTTGTATCTAAATTAATAGAACCAGGTAGAGAACTACAATTTGTTCCGGCAACAAATCCACCTCCTGAAAAAGTACAAGAATAAAGTAGTGGATCTAAATCTATATCAAAATCATCTCCTCCATCATTGAGACTCACTAAAGTGCTCGTTTCTCCAGTTAAAATGGTTTCATTAGCGTTGGCCGGAACAATGCTCAATGAAGGGGCTCTATTTCCATCTGCAGCAGAGAATGTAAAAGCTTGTTGATATGTGTAATCATTAATACTACAGCGTACAGTAACTATTGATGTCCAAATATTGTGTAAAGCCTTATAACTCGGTGAGCAGCTAACTTGAAAAGGACCTGCCCCCACAATACTACAATTACTATCATTATCTGTTTGAGAAACTACTGAATAAGAGGCTGAAGATCCATAGGTGTCAGTGCAATCTAAATTCGCAGATGTACCGGTGTTACCTTCCTGAACTGATAAGGGTGATGAAATCACATTGAATGTCGCTGCCAAATCAGTGATTGTAGTTTTATCGACAGTATTTGTGTCCATAATACCTAATACATTTTGTGCTCTTACTCTAAACGTATAACTTGTATTAGGTGTAACATCTAACTCGGGGCTTTGAATTTTATAGCTTGTTGCAGGTGCTGCTACAGTAGCTAATAATTCTTGAGCACCACTATTTATTCTAAATATAAAATAATTAACAGCCTCAACATTGCTATCCCAGCGTACAGTTACTGAACCCGCTGTAACATCACTAGGATTGATATTCTTTATTCCATCAAAATTCAGTTCACCAATTGCCGATCCATCAATGCCCATGGCTGAATAGAATTGGTTACCTCCAGGAGTTTTATCATAATTAATAATTAAACTGACAGAATGATCACCTGTTTGGGAAGGCGAAAAACGCATGCTTGCGGTACATGAAGTTTGCGGCTTCATAGATTGTGGACTCAAAGGACAATTATGTGAAACTAATGAAAAATGTGAATTATCTGCACTTACAGAATCTAAGTAAATTACAAAACTTGACGTATTTGTAATTGTAATTGTCTTATCAGAAACACTTGCTAATTCATTGGGTCCAAAATCCCAAATAGTAGGGGTGAACTCAAGTGCTGAGTTTCCTAGTTCAGATGAACCTCCATCACTGAGATCCACATCTAAAAGTGCATCTGTTTCATTTTCACCTGTACATGAAGTTAGTAGAGTAACTAACCCTATTAGAACCAGGAAATAGCGAATACATCTATAATTCACCATATTTATATATCGGGTGAAACTAACAAAAAGTTCAGTTTTTTATTAAATAATTATATTAGAGAAAATAATCTGAATAAAATGTCTCAACTTTAGTCATAAATGTGTTATATTTGAGACGGAGGAATCTTTGAGTTTGAAAAATAACAAGAGTTTTCATGCAGTTATGTTATTTCTTGCGATAAGTTTAGGCTTACACTTTTGTCTTTTTTTTGGGCTTATTAAATATCTACCTCCGCTGGAAAATTCGTCTACAAGTACACCTATAGAAATTGTTTTCAACAATGAAAATAATTCTGTAAAAAAGCAATTTGTTAGCGATCCTGATTTGGGTCGGTTAGCGGAAAAAATTAAAAAACAAAGTCAGCGACTTTCTCGACTCACAAGAAGAGTCAAGGAAGAAAGTGTGGCCGCTCAAACAGGAGCTACAAAAAATAGGGTCCCAAAACAAAAAACTCAGCAGCAAGTTGTTAAAAATAAAAATGATAATAAAAGTAAAAAAATAGAAATAAAAAACTTTGCAGAAAGTGGTCTCAATTTTTCAAATGAACAAAAAGAGAGTTTTGAAGAAAAAACCAATGCCTTTTCACCCCCCTCAACTATTGCTGAGCATATACCCAATGTTAAAAAGGGGCATTTTACAGTTTTAAATACCGACCAATTTACTTATTATGCCTTTTTTAATCGTATCAATGAGCAAATACGTGTGAGGTGGACAAACAATATCCGTAAATTATCTTATACACTGCCAGCACAAACCATAAGTAAACTTTCATTATTTGCCCGCGAAACAAAAGTTGAATTAGTGCTAAACAGCAAGGGAGAGTTTATAAATGCCTTTGTTGATCAAAGTTCAGGTGCTAAATTTCTTGATCAAGCACCCATTGATGCTTTTATTGATGCCACTCCTTTTTTGAACCCACCACAAGACCTAGTCGATCAAGATGGTTTTATACGCTTAAACTACAGTTTTTATGTAGAATGGAATCCAAGTTATATTGCTAAAGACAGAAGTCTAGGCAACTAATTCCTATGCCTAGGAATAAAAAGTAATAAACAATTAATAACTTAAATCGCTTTATTTAGAGCCATGTTAATATATTTCTATTGTGATTAGAGTATATATTGTAATAATGATTTTGTTCATTACCCTACCTCAAGCGTTTGCAGGAGTTTTTGAAATTTCTGCATCTGCCAATTATCGTCGCTCTCAATTTGACGAAGAAAACTATCAAGAAAGCCAATCGCTGACAGGGTCGATTAGTTACTATTTCATGCAAATGTCTGCCATTGAATTGAGCTATACAAGCGGTACATCTACATTAAGAGCTACCAGCATTGATAACACATGGTTGGAGTATATAACAGAATTTAGCATGTATGGTGTGGATCTCGTTCTCACTCTTGCTCAAAAAGACAGCTTTTTTCAACCTTTCGTAAAAATAGGTGGGGCCCATATCCGTAAAGACTTAATTGTCAAATCTGAAACTGGTGCCCATAAAAGATCTGATACAGAGCCTGAAACTGTACCGAGTGCAGGTTTAGGTCTTAAACTAATGATTACCAAAACATTTTCTATCAAACTAGGCATGGATGCTTGGCAAACTAAACAAGGCGAATCATCCAAATTAGATTATGCAGGTCGAGCGGGAATAGCCTGGTTATTTTAAGAAATTAGATTTAAAATATCTTCATGAAGTTTTTAGTATTAATTTGTTTTTTATTTTTTCTCCCCGGATGCATGGTTGGTTATTTTTTTAAATCAAGCTATCATCAACAAAAATTACTAAGAAGTCGAGTAGCTATATCAGAAGTATTGGAAGATGAGAAAACTCCGCTTGAAGTAAAAACCAAACTTCAGTTAGCTATGAATGCAAAATTTTTTGCCGAGAAAGAATTAGGTCTAAATAAGAGCAAAAACTATTCAAGCTATGTCTCCCTGGAACGGCCCTATGTTACATGGATTGTTCGTGCTAGCAAAGCATTTGAATTAGAGGCTTATCAATGGTGGTTTCCCATTGTAGGGCACGTTCCTTATAAGGGTTATTTTTCAGAAAGTGAGGCTCAAGAAGAAGCTACTACTTTCGACAAAAAAAAGTATGACATCTATGTTAGAGGAGTTACGGCTTATTCCACCTTAGGCTGGTTTGACGACCCCATCACTTCACCTATGTTAAGATATAATGATCACGACTTAGTGGAATTGATTATTCACGAAAGTGTACATGCTACTTTGTACATAAAAAGCAATGCAGAATTCAACGAACGCTTAGCCACCTTTTTAGGGCAAGAAGGCGCAAAACTATTTTACCAAAAATTAGAAGGTCAAGATTCACAAAATCTTAAAGCTATAAATGACAACATTGAAGATACAAAATTGTTTTCTAATTTTATATCTAAAGAATTAGAAGATTTAAGAAAATGGTATGTAAGCTTGCCAGATACTAATAAAAATGTTGTAGAAAAATACAAGCGCATAAAGAATATTCAAATACGCTTTGCTGCGAACATAAAGCCACTTCTTAAAACTGAAAGTTTTAAGAATTTTGATCAACGTGAACTCAATAATGCCATGTTACTGAGTTACGAAACTTATATTCAAGACTTGTCTGATTTTGAAAAACTTTTTCAATTAGAAAATAAAAACCTTAAAAACTTTTTGAACAGAATCAAAAGCCTAGAAGAGGTAGATAATCCACAAGATCAACTTAAAGCTTGGATTGCTTTAAATACCCATTGAAAAGTAATACTTAGCTGTTTTAATCTGGGCCATTTTGTTTCGTGCTTCTTTTTTCTTTTTCTTTTGTTCTACAATTTTTTTGTCTTCATACTTAAGAACTTCATTCATAACATTGGCATGTAAACTTCGATAATAGGCTTCATCTTCGGGCAACTCTTCATTAATTTGCTCTTTGACCAAAGCTTTTACCTGTTTAAGATTATTGATTATCATCTCATCAGTTTTTGAGTGTTTACTCAAAAGCTCTACTCCCCGATACTTTTCATCACATAATTCGCCTTCTAAAACGTCAATCCACCATGCTTCTCTCATTTATTCTACCTCCGCTGCAAAACCTCTAAGCTCAAGGTCTGCAGATAAAAAGTTATTAAAATCTTTTAAAGTTTTTAAATTCTCATTTTCTTCAAAGCGATGCCTTAATTTCATTAAAGCGTGGCGATAATTCGCCTTAGCTGTATCATATGGACAATCCATTATTTCTGAGATTTCTTTAAAACTTAAATCTTCAAATATTCTTAAATTAAGAGCCATCTTTTGCTTGCTTGGCAACTTTTCTATCTCTTCTCTTATGATGTCTTTTACATCATTAAGGAATACTTCTCCTTCCAACTGAGAAGGTTTGGCTAAACTCATTTTTTCGACATTGATATGTCCATATTTATTCGATCGCAATTTATTCTTAGCTGTATTTAATGCAATTTGAAAAAGCCAACTTTTAAACGAAGCACGTCCCTCAAATGATGAAATGTTTTTGTAAGCCTTCAAAAAGCTTTCTTGTACTATGTCTTCTGCCATTTCTAAATCTCTTGTTACCCGCATGACCATTCTCAACAGTACTCGTTGATGTCGAAGCACCAATTCGCTAAATGCCTCTACTTTTCCTTGTTTGACTTCATCAACTAGGGTCAAGTCTTTCTTCATTGACCACTCCCTTTCGACCCGCCTTTGGGCCAGTTCGGTTAATAAAAAAATTCATTTTTTTGGGGCTTTACAAGCTGGCTAAATGATATGTCTTTTTAAATAGTTATGAAGGAAAGGTGCCCCCCCTCTCCTTCAGCTGCAGGGTCAATTCACCACTGCTCACTGAACAATTAATTAAAAAAGCAAGATTGAGTCCAATTGTTAAGATTCAATTTATACAGTCGAGACTTAATAAATTTATTTTTTTGGTGGCAATTTGACTCCAATAAAATTGCAACAAAAAGATTTGTAAACAAGTTTTACACTTCAAACAGCCCTATTATTATGACTAATCATTAAATAAG
>JAGRAE010000209.1 GCA_020435005.1 Bdellovibrionales bacterium | reverse complement strand
TTTACCATTGGCAGTTACTTGGCCAGCGAAAATGAAAAAGCAAATAAACACTTGCCGGTTTTAAAAGAAGAAATAATTTCTGAACTAGAGCAAGCCATAGATTTGATGAATCAAACTCTTCTTCCTCTCAATAGTTTTATTCTACCGAGTGGACACATTGCTGCATGCAGTCTACATATTTGCCGCACAATAACAAGACGTGCAGAAAGACGATTGGTAGATGGCTTAAAAACAGAAAATTTTCCCGATTTAATTTTGAAATATTTAAATCGTTTAAGCGATTATTTCTTTGTGGCCTCAAGATTTATAAATTTTCATGCAGGGGTCCGTGAAACACCATGGACACCTAAATGAAGTTAAGACTGGCAACCGAGCGAGACAGTGAAGCCCTTATAAATTTTTATGCGGACTCAGAATTTACCACTCCCATTCATTTGAAGTTACGCAAAAAAGGTTCTTTCTTTTTTCAGTACAATATGCAGTCCGATGATTTTTCAACTTATATATTGGAAGATCCCAACGAACAAAACGCTATCAAGGCCATGATCAGCATTGTTTTTCGCCAAGGCATTATCGAAAATGAACTGTGCACAATAGGTTATGTTACAGATCTAAGAATTTCCAGCGAAAGAAAAGTCATTTTGGAATGGGCCCACTCCCTGTTGCCCGTTTTAAGGCAGGCTAAGGCTGAAAGAAACTGTAGGTATATTTTTTCAGTTGTTGCCGAAGCACAACAACAAGCTATGAATGCATTCATCAGGCCGCGCAATGTCAGACGAGAGCTTCCCAGATACTATTTATATAGAAGGTTTCATATGGTTAGCTTACACGGTTTGTGGCCATGGGCTCTTCCTCCTTTAAACTCGATCATTACCGAAAAAGGGACACAAAATGACCTTGAAGATTTAGCCAAATATATTTCTTTAAAAACAAAAGAACGCGTACCAAACTACCACCCTTCTACAAAAGAAGTGTTGAATAGTATCGAAAAATGGCCTGGTTTAAATATAGAAGATTTTATTATCGCTAGAGATTCTAAAGGACACATTGTAGGATGCACGGCTTTGTGGTGCAGTATACAACATGAAGAGTTTATACCCATAAAATATGACTCAAAATCATTAACTCTAAAAGAACTTCTGCATCTGTATTCATTTATTAGTTCTGCCCGCAGACTTTCTGATGTTGATATTCCCTTAAAGTTTTATTATTTGTCTTATTTGTTTGCTGATAATTCAGATATTTTTTACTCCCTTTGTTTTAAGAGTTACCAAAGTGTTAATAAAGACCATTTTCTCATTTATCCACATTTCGAAGGCTCATTGATGACTCAGCCTGCAAAATCTTTTATTTCTTCTCGAGTTAAGGCTGGACTTTATTGTTTACTTGATTCAGAAGAAAAAGTACCTGACTTTTTAAAACCAAGAGTTCTTTCTCCGCCGCCGGATTTTGAGCTTGCATTTATTTGAGGATGTCTCGTGAAATATTTTTCTATTTTGATAATTTATTTTTTGTCACTTTTCTCTCATGCAAAAAATTGTGAGTTTTCTATAGAAAACGGCTCGCAAACCTTAACTTGGACAGCTTTTAAGACGTCAAAAAAGCTAGGAGTTAATGGCACTTTTAATGATTTTCAAGTGATTCGCATTACGCCACAAAAAACTATAGATACGAGTATCGAACAGTGGCTCAAAAATCACAGTTTTGCCATTAATGTAAAATCTGTGAACACTAAAAACCCACAAAGAGATAAAACTTTATTTGAACATTTTTTTTCTCTATTAAAAACTTCCATTGAATACACTCCTGGAGATAAGTTTATAACGGGAAAGCTAAAAAAAATTGATAAAGATAAGCCTGGGCTTTTAATGGCTGAACTCGACATCAACAAAGTAAAAAAAGCCATACCCATGACCTACAGTTATAAAGACAACTGGTTAGAATTAAAAGGGCACATTGATTTACTCGATTTCAATTTAAACGATGCCCACAAAAGCTTGCATAAGTCCTGCTTTGAATTACACAAAGGTGACGATGGCATTTCAAAAACATGGACAGATGTAGATCTCCATGGAAAAATTAAAATCAATGCAAAATGCAAGTAAACTTTATTGAGCCATTGACAATTGCTCTGTCACTTTTCTCATTTCCGTCCAAAACCAACTTAACATGGGATCCGTATCTATAGACTCTACAATTTGTATATCTTTTAGCAGTAGATCTGGTTGCAGGGGCTCTAAAGACGAAGAACCGGGGCCAATATTTACAAGTTTTTTAACCTGACAGTCTTCAATTAAATAAGAAATAATTTTACTTATATCATTTTTTTCTTCTTCAATTCTAACGTACTTGCCCGTTTCGCTATTGTGTTTAAATACACCCGTTTCCGCAAGAGACACTCCAGTTAAAAAAGTTTGGTTATTATTTAAAATTGGAATCGGTATAACTGGTCGAGCAACCTGACTATCTAGAATCATATCTTCAAAGTGAGTCAAACCTAAACAAACATGTAAAGGTGAGTCTCCATTTGTTGTGCCAATGACATATTCCGGTCGTCCGAATTGCCTGACATATCTATCGTACAAACCTATCTGTACAATGGAAGAAACCAAATTTTTAGTTTTAATATTACTTAAAAATGTTTGGTCTTCAGCCATTAAAAAATTATAAAAGCTAAAGTCAGATTCTCCCAGAGCATCCCAAACGGATTGAGCTTCTCTAATTCTCATACTCACTTCTGGTATGCGAATGATATTGTCTCTAATTTCGTGAAAATTAAGCGATGAGTGATCATTAAAAATGATGACTTCTTTCATTTCCCCTCCCCCATATTCTGTTTTTTTCCCCTCAAAGAGCTAAGCTCTTATGCTTTATAAGAGCAAACCACAGGCCAATTACAAAACTGCAATTTCGGCTTGCAATGGCGTTTATTACAACCTAACACCCAATTTGGCACCAGCATTGTTTTTCAGTTTGAATATTTTATAAAATACCAAGTATTTAACGTCCAGCGTCTATAATGGATGGCTGCAGCCATTAGTCCAGCGATTTCAGTTCTTTATGCCGCTAATAATAATGATGTGCTAGTATTCTTCTAATGGGTTTAAAGTTAACAAGCAGCCAATGGTTAAAAAACATCAAAAGCCCCATGGGAAGGCCACCTTTAGAAGGAATATATATTTATATTCTTTGCTTTCTCATTGGTTATTCCATTGCGGACTTAAGTATTCTAAAATATCGCCCAGAAATGCTGCCAAGAAAAGCACCCCCAACGAAAACAGAAAATCAAATGGCAAGGAATAATGTTACCGCTATTGAATACAGAAGTGTTTTACAAAGAAACATCTTCAGCGATGATGGTAAAATTCCCCCGCCACTTTCTGCTGGAGAAAAGGGCCAAGAAGAACAAATAGATGCGCCTGCAGTTTTGTCAAAGCTCCCATTAAAATTAATGGGAACTATCGTTCACTTGAATCCTAAAAAATCAATTGCAACAATTAATAATTCAGGACGCAATGAAACCAACTCTTTTCGTGTAGGCGAACGCATCGACTCACTGGCAGAAATCACTAAAATTGAACGACGAAAAGTTACCTTTCGCAACTTATCAAGTCGACGCCTGGAATATATCGAAATTCCCGAGGAAGATACTATTCGCTTTGGTTTAACTTCACCCAAAAAAGAAACAACAACAGCAGGAACTGATGTTAAAAAAGATGGTGAGTTTCGCTTTCGCATTTCTAGAGATGATTTAAACAAATACACCAACGATTTACCTACTATTATAACGCAAGCACGTATGGTGCCTAATATCATTCCCGGTTCGGGCGGTAAGATAGATGGTTTTCGATTTGTATCCATTCAACCGGATAGTATATTCACCCAATTAGGTTTTAAACCTGGAGATATCATAAAAGGGGTTAATGACGAACCGGTAACGAGCCCAACTCAAGCCATGGAAATGTATCAAGCTTTAAAAAGTACCGACAGTCTCAGCCTCAATGTCAACCGAAATGGGCGCGATGAGACGTTTGACTATACGATTGAATAAGGAGACCCCCAAATGAGACTTGCACTATTAATCGTTCTACTTTTAGGTTTTAGCCACGGTCTAGTGGCACAAGAACAAGATAACACCTCCGATGTTCAACAACTTAAAAATGATAAAAAATTAAAATTTTCTGAAGCCAATCCCGAAGATATCACCAATGAAAACTTTCCTGATTTGGTGGAAAGCTTTGATTACCCCAATGCCGATATTTCTGAAATTGTAAAAGCCATCAGTAAGTTAACTGGTAAGAATTTTATTTTAGATAGCAATGTCCGCGGAAAAATAACTATTATAGCTCCTTCACAAATTACAGTGGCTGAAGCCTATCGCGCATTCTTATCTGCGCTTGCCATGAATGGTTTAACGATTGTACCCTCTGGCAATTTTTTAAAAATCCGTCAAGCACGAGCCGCTCAAAGAGACAGCCTTGAGACCTATACCGGTGAATACTTCCCCAACACTGATCAAATCATTACCCGAATAATCAAATTAAAATATATTAGTGCAGAAGAAGTTTATAAAAACTTGAGAATTTTAAATTCAAAAGACGGCGAATCCCACGCCTATGGCCCCACCAACTCACTTATCATCACTGATTACGGCTCTCATATAGAAAGAGTTGTAAATATATTAAAGTATTTAGACGTTTCAGGTTTTGAAGAGAAATTAGCAGTGATTCGCATTAAATTTGCCAAAGCCAAAGACATTGCTGACCTAATTAATAAAATTATTAACAAGGATACGGGCTCACAAAGTAATGTTCCCCGCTTTAGAAGAACGACACAAAAAGATACTTCTGGGGGAGGTTCTGAATCTTATTCACTGGTAGTGGCTGACGATCGCACCAATTCTGTTATTGTTGTAGGGAATGATGCGGGAATTAGAAAAATTCGCAAATTGGTCTCCCAATTAGATTTTCGTTTAAGGCCAGA
>JAGRAE010000208.1 GCA_020435005.1 Bdellovibrionales bacterium | reverse complement strand
GAGTGATTTTTAAAATTGAGTGATTTTTAAAGATGTTTGTTTTGTATCATTTTACAACTATATAAGGGAGAATTTTGAAACTTTATATTATAACAGGAGCTAGTCGCGGGCTGGGGCGCTCCATCAAGGAACTTCTTCAAAACAAATATACAGTGGTTGATATATCAAGAAGTTCAAAAGATTTTCCATGTGACTTAACTTTAACAGAAACAATTCCAGAAACTTTAAATAAAGTATTTTCACAATATAAAATTCATAGTTACAAACAAGTAACACTTATCAATAATGCAGGTAAGATAAAACCTGTTGCTTTACTGGGTAATTTATCTACCAAAGAAATTCAAGATAACATAAGTGTCAATTTAACGGCACCAATTGTAGTTACAAATGAATTCCTAAAACACACAAATTCATACAAGGGAAAAATTAAAATTATTAATTTAACTTCAGGAGCAGCAAAAAGCCCCATGCCTTCGTGGCCAGCTTACTCCGCGGCGAAAGCGGGCCTAGAAAATTTGTCTAACTGCATTTTGCAAGAACAAGGTTTACGCTGTGAGGTTTTCTGTATCAATCCGGGACTAATAGATACAGATATGCAAAAACATATTAGAGATATGAATGAAAAAGATTTTCCAGATATTGAACGCTTTATAAATTTTAAAGAGCAAGGTTTGCTCGTGCCACCCATTGAAGTGGCTCAGAGAGTTCTAAAGGAAGCTAAAGAAAGTTTGTGAAATGGTTAAACATCAATTAATCGAAGTAAAAACAAACGGCCAAGGCTTATATGAAATTACTGATCAAGTTATAGATTTTTGTAAGGGCACGCCATCAGGTATTTTAAACATTTTTATAAAACACACATCGGCTTCACTCATCATACAAGAAAATGCTGACCCTACGGCAAGGCAAGACTTACAAACTTTTTTAAATAAATTGGTTCCTGAAAATCAGGACTGGCACCAACATATTTTTGAAGGTCCTGATGATACTACTTCACATTTGAAGTCTGCCATTACAAATACCCAAATTTCTATCCCCATATATGAGGGGCAACTAGGACTGGGAACTTGGCAAGGTATTTATGTTTGGGAGCACAGAAGTAACATGCATTCAAGAAAATTAATATTGAGCATAATCCAGTAAAAAATGATGTCCTTTATAATTTACTAAAAGACAGTTAATTGCGGATTGGGAATTCTCACACCTCGTTAAAACACGTTTTACTAAGTAGATTTTGTGCTCGTTAAAACTCGGCAAACTAATAAGATTTTGTGCTCGTTAAAACCCATTTTACTAAGTAGATTTTGTGCTCGTTAAAACTCGGCAAACTAATAAGATTTTGTGCTCGTTAAAACCCGTTTTACTAAGTAGATTTTGTGCTCATTAAAACTCGGCATACTAATAAGATTTTGTGCTCGTTGTGGACTTCTCGAGTCTTTGTTTTGAGAAGTAACGCTCGAATCATCAAATTACAAAGTAAAAAAAGATTTAGAGAGCGTAATAGCAAGATATATCCGCAATTAACTAGAGCAGTGAGTAAACTTTTAAAAAAATTATAAATTTAATTTTAATAATATGCGTTTGTTTTGAAATTTAAATTAATAAATCCACATTAAAGGTACTTAAGAGATATCTCGTTCACTCCTCATAAATTTGTTATCCACCAGACTCATGGTTTTTGACTCACAGAATCTTGGGCCAACAGCCTGTCTTTTATAAATTTATAAATTGCAAAGTTTTAAAAGTTAAAATAGCATTTTTTCAAAAGAATTTAGAACAATCTAAGGTGTGTTATGAACAAATTTATTATTATACTTTCATTGCTATTCTTGCAAATGAACCTATGGGCATCTGAAGCTATTCAAACAGAGACCTTAAAAGATGTTGAGCTTAAAGTAAGACAACTAAATAATATATATAAAAGTAACAATGTTCTAGTAGTCTTTGACATTGATAATACAGTACTTGCTTCAGAAAAAGAACTGGGTAGTGCCCAATGGTTTTCATGGCAAGAAGAACTAATGAATAAAAAAAGTCCGAGCCCATATAAAATAACTGATGATTTTGACAAACTTTTACAGGCACAAGGTCTTTTATTTTATAGAAATAGAATGAGAATGCCTGAAGAGATTTCTTCACAAAGAATGATTGCCGAAATACAAGATTCCGGAAATGTTACTTTTGCCCTTACATCACGTGGACACGAATTCAAATATCAAACAATAAGAGAGCTATTGAGAAATGGCATTGATTTTTCAAAATCAAGTCCCATGTTTATCGGAAAATACTACAAAGTTGAACCTGCCTTTGAAAAAGGACACCTAAAAAACAAATATGGTTTTACTGATCAAGAATTAGTAAACTTTAACTTATTAAAACCAAGAGATGTTCAATACTTAGACGGTGTGTTCTATACGGCCGGTCAACACAAAGGAGCCATGTTAAGAATTTTTATTAAAGAAGCAAAACTATCTCCTAAAGCCATTGTATTTGTTGATGATACACAGACACATATCGATAATGTCCATTTAGCATTTAATAAATCCGGAATTGAGATTATTACATTCAGGTATTCAGCTGAAGATAAGAATGTTAATTCTTTTGAACTTAAAGATAAAGAAGATATAAATCAAGAGTGGCTAGAACTTTCAAATTTAGTAAATTTTTAAATAATTATTTTTTTAAATTTTGTGGTCTATTTTCAATTATAAAAGTGCGACCAAACTCTGAAACTAAATCACCAGTTGTTTTATCAATCAAATGATATTGTACAACAATACCATGTTTATCATTTTCCAACCAATCCGTAACTGTTACTTCTAAACGATGTGTTCCATTTTTTTTTAAAACAATTGGGGCACTAATATCTTTTGTCCATTTTTTTACATTTTCAGTGAGCAAATTGTATTTAACTTCTGAGATTTCATTCCAGTTTTTGGGGAGTTTTTTTTCATTCTCTAAAAGAGCCATATCCTTAATCCACAAAGCCTGGAATTTTAACTCAACAGGTGCTACCTCATAGCTATAATAATCAAAAACTAGCTTGGAACCCATTACAAGGGCTACAATTAAAATAATAATTCCTATAATTTTTCTCATTAATTGGGCTCCGGATTGTATACAAACTAATGATAACCCTACTTAACATTAAAACTCAAACTTTATTAAAGCTGTCTAAAACGAAGCCATAAATATAAATATCACTTTAAAACAATCTAGAGGAATATTTATTTCTTTATATAAAACGCTCCCGTTAATTGAGGAGTGGGATTTCTCAGGCCTCGGTAAAACCCATCATGTAAAGTAGATTTTGTGCTCGTTGTGCACTTCTCAAAACTCTGTTTTGAGAAGTAACGCTCGAATCACTAAATTACAGAGAAAAAAAGGTATTTAAAGAGCGTAAGGATTCCCCATCCATAATTTAAGGCACAGCCGTTAACTGGACAAGAGAGGGCTCAAAAACGTCACTTTTTTTGAAGTTTAACACCTGCTTTATCCCTTTGAAATCAAGTGATTACAGTAACTTAACCAGTGTTTTGTCATGGCACATCTCTTGGATATTGGAATGTGAGGAGAGAGGTCAAATGAAGCGAGTTCTTCGTACATCTATAATTATAATTGCTTTAGGTTTAGCAGTGAGTTGTTCTGAACAGGAGTTTAGTTCTGTCCCCAGTGATGCTTGTGTGGGTGTGAACAACAATCATGGCGATGGCGCTTGTATAACTGACCCTGAAACAGGAATGAACGCCTATAACTACAGTGTAGGCTCTTGTAAGGCCGACATTTTATTTGTTATAGATAATTCAGGTTCTATGTACGAAGACCAAGTAGAATTAGCAAATCGTTTTCCGAACTTCTTATCTGCCATTAATCATTTAGACTACAACATCGCCATTACTACAACGGACATATCAAGTAGTCCCAATAATTATGATCCCAATGATGTGGAGCTGATAGCTCGCCAAGATGGTCGTTTCATTAAATTTCCCAATGGCCAAAAGTTTATTACAAAATCAACACCCAATGCACAAAGTGCCTTTGAAGCCACGGTTAAGCGACCTGAAACCCAAAACTGTGATAGTGGTAATAAATCAGCATGTCCAACAAGTGATGAACGAGGAATATACGCGGTTAACTACGCACTTAATACAGCTCAAGAACGTGGAAATTTAGGGCCTAATTCTTTTTTTCGTCCAGACTCTCATTTTGCTATCGTTTTTCTTTCTGATGAAAATGTGCGTTCAGACGCATACGTGAATATTGATGTGGATAATCCTAATCCCTTATACAAGCCCGTTGAACAAGATACACCTCAGTCATTAATTGATTCCGTGACAAATATATTGGGTAGTGGAAGCACATTTAGTGCTCACCCTATAGTTATTCAATCTGCAATAACCCATTCGGACTTTGATAGCAAAGGCATCTTAACGCCTTCACATGATGTTGCCTGTAAGGATGAGCAAGCGGCACAATCGGGAACTTCTCGCCCCGATATGTGGAGATACGGCACTTGGTATGAACAACTTTCCACGGCCGCAACGGGGACTGTTGATGGCTCTACAGTTGACCACCTGGGTGGCTTAGTTAAAGGTCATGCTGGAAGTATTTGTGATACTAACTATACACCTAATTTAACAAAAATTGGTGAGTCCATTGCTCAAAATACTCATACTACAAATTTGCTTTGTGATCCCACAGAACTAAAAGTTAAAATTGGTGATAAAGAACTTAACGATTCCGAATATGAATTAGAGGGTAGCCTCTTAAAATTACCTGCCACCTGTGAAAAGGTTAATGTAACTTATAAGTGTCCGGCGAACATTTAATCAATAGGGGGAGCAGGTCAAATCTATTATGCGGCCTGTTTATTATCAGGAGTCAATATATAGCCTTGACCATAAATGTTAATAATATCCTGGCCAATTTCTGGCAAAATCTTTTTTAACTTTGAAATTTGCGCATCTATTGAACGGGGAGATATATCGGCATTGTCCCAGATGTTCTCTTTAATCCACTCT
>JAGRAE010000207.1 GCA_020435005.1 Bdellovibrionales bacterium | reverse complement strand
ATATCTAATTTAAGCTGTCTTTCTCCATCAAGCAATTTATAGAGTCGAATGTGACGTTCATGAAACTCACTTTTCTTTGTTTCCAATTCACTGAGAACACTTTTTTCATCTCTACACCTAGATTCTTTTTCCAAGATGCTGGCTTCTAAAGATGAAAACTTGGCCTCCATGTGAGATTCAGACTGAGATACAGTTAGCATCTCTCGGCGCTTGGTCGTTAATTCATCATCAGCAGCCTGAATACGACTTTGAATAGCTTGGTACTGAGAATTTTTTTCTTCATAATTTAAAGCTAATTCTTCAGAAAGTTCTCTTGTGTCATTAATTTTGCTTTCTAGCTCTTCTTGTTCTTTATCTAAAGATTCTTTGCGGACCCTATATTTTTCAGCAATTGATCCAGTCATTTCTTTATCGCGACGAGCTTGTTCAATCTCAAACTCTAATTCACGAATTTCTTTTTCTTTTGCAATGACTTTACTTTGCGATTCCTGGTGAATTAACTGGGTGTCCTGAACTTTCATTTCCTTTTCAGCAACAGCCGCTTTTTGCTCTTGTAAATTGGCTTCAATTTCATTGAGTTCACCAGAGAAATTAAGTTCAAAAGTCTGACATTCATCAAATATTTTTTGTGCTTCCTCTGTGTTGTGATGAATTTCTAAATACTTTTTAGAGCTCAACCAAATGTCCTTTTCTTCAACTTCATCTTTAATTTTTTTATAACGTTCTGCACGTTGAGCTTGTCTCTGCAAACTATCTAACTGGCGTTTTTGTTCACCTATTATATCTTGCAATCTTACTAAATTTTGATCTGTTTGAGTGAGTTTTCTTTGAGACTCTCTTTTTCTCACCTTAAACTTTGTAATTCCCGCAGCTTCTTCAATCAAGGTTCTACGATCTTCAGGTTTTGCAGTAATAATCTTACCAATAGCGCCTTGTTCAATAATTGAAAATCCTTTTGAACCGGCACCTGTGTCCATAAATATTTCTTGGATATCTCGTAGCCTGGCAGCTTCTTTATTTATTAAATATTCAGATTCTCCAGAGCGATGAAGTCTTCTTGTAACTTGGACTTCTGAATGCTTCATATACTTAGCGGGAAAAGGACCGCCGTCATTTTCGAGTGTTAAACTTACTTCTGCCATTCCCATGGGGGCATAGCCTTCAGCCCCTGAGAATATAACATCAGACATGGCAGAACCACGAAGATGTTTAGCACTCATTTCTCCCATGACCCAAACTAGAGCATCAACAATATTAGACTTTCCACATCCATTGGGACCAACAATACCAGTAATACCTGCATCAAAGTTAATTACAGTTTTATCTTTAAAAGATTTAAAACCGTAAAGTTCAAGTTTCTTAATTCTCAATGTTCACTACCTCGTTGCAAAATAACAGCACGTGCTGCTGATAATCGGGCTATTGGAACACGATACGGCGAACAACTGACATAGTCTAGACCCACGTCTTGGAAAAATTCGATACTTTTTGGATCTCCACCATGCTCTCCACAAATGCCTAATTTTATAGCATCGTTGGTTTTTCTTCCCAATTGCACTGCGGTTCTAACAAGAGCGCCAACACCAATCTGGTCAATACTTTGAAAGGGATCACTAGAAAGTAAGCCCTCACTGACGTAAGAAGCTAAAAAACGCCCCGAGTCATCACGTGAAAGCCCCAAGGTGGTTTGCGTCAAATCATTAGTGCCAAAACTAAAGAAGTCTGCATGTTGAGCAATCTCATCAGCGGTTAAAGCTGCACGAGGCAGCTCGATCATTGTGCCTACTAAAAAGTCAAACTTCACTCCACTTTGCGATTGAACTTTTTGGACTTCGTTCTCGACCAACAATCTTAATCTTTCTAATTCTCCAGAAGTTACAACTAGAGGAATCATAATTTCAGGCACTAACTTCTGACCTTTTTTTATAACCTCAACTGCGGCATTAGCAATGGCCCGAGCTTGCATAGCGTAGATTTCAGGATAAGTAATGGCTAAGCGACATCCACGATGGCCTAGCATTGGGTTAAATTCGTGAAGGCTACGGACCTTCTTTTTTAGTTTTTCAACATCGACAGAAATTCTCTGTGCTAGTTCTTCTGTTTCTTGGTCATTATGAGGTAAAAACTCATGAAGAGGAGGATCTAATAAGCGAATGGTTACAGGTAAACCATCCATAACATGAAAGAGCTGAGCAAAGTCAGATTTTTGCATGGGCTCTAATTTATCTAATGCTTTAATTCTCTCTTCTTTAGTTTCTGCCATGATCATTTCACGAACGGCATCTATACGATCAGCGCCAAAAAACATATGCTCTGTTCGACATAAGCCAATGCCTTCTGCACCAAACTTTCGAGCTATTTCCGCATCCTGAGCCGTATCAGCATTGGTACGCACACCTAATTGTCGGTATTTATCCGCTAAAGTCATGACTCTTTGAAATGTATCATCTAAACGCGGCTCAATGGTTTTTACTTCTCCTAAGAAGACTTCTCCCGTAGAACCATCCAAAGTAATGATGTCACCCTCTTTAAGAACGTAACCATTTACATGTATTTGTTTTTGGTTGTAATCAACTTGCACGTCATTGCAGCCAGCTACACAACACTTACCCATACCTCTTGCAACTACGGCAGCGTGTGAGGTCATTCCACCACGAGAAGTTAATATACCTTTTGCTGCTACCATACCTTCAATATCTTCTGGGGATGTTTCTATGCGAACTAAAATTGAAGCTTTACCCTCACCTTGATACTTCACTGCATCCTCACTTGAAAAAACAATTTCACCGACAGCTGCCCCTGGGCTCGCAGGAAGGCCTTTAGCTAATACATTTTTTTCTGCATTTGGATCTAATGTAGGATGCAGTAATTGATCTAAACTATGAGGTTCAATTCTTAATAAAGCTTCTTCCTCTGTAATGAGTTTTTCATCAATCATATCACAAGCAATTTTTAACGCTGCTCGTGCTGTTCGTTTACCTGTTCGCGTTTGCAACATCCACAGTCGTCCCTTTTCAATAGTGAACTCAATGTCTTGCATTTCGCGGTAATGTTTTTCTAGTTTTAAATAAACATCAACAAGTTGCTTGTAAGATTCTGGCATTGCCGATTCTAAGGATGGACCTTCGCCACCATTTTTTACATCCATATCAGTAATAGATTTGGGAGTGCGAATTCCTGCCACTACATCTTCACCTTGTGCATTAATTAGATATTCACCAAAAAACTTTTTCACACCTGTAGATGGATCGCGAGTAAAAGCTACGCCTGTTGCAGAATCGTCTCCCATATTTCCAAATACCATGGACTGAACATTTACGGCTGTTCCCCAACTACTAGGATAACCATGAATTTCTCTATAAGTTTTTGCACGTGGTGTGTTCCAACTTCTAAATACGGCTTCTACGGCACCCCAAAGTTGCTCTTTAGGATCCATGGGAAAACTTTTGCCGGTAAACTCAACAATCTGTTGTTTAAACTTTTTCACAAGAGCTTTTAAATCCTCAACTGTAAGTTCTGTATCCTCTTTGTAACCTTTATCTTCCTTTAAATCTTCAAGTGACACTTCTAAAAAAGAACTGTTCATGCCCATAACAACATTCGAGTACATTTGTAAAAAACGACGATATGAATCCCAGGCAAATCGTTCATTTTTGGCTTGCTTCGCTAAGCCTTGAACGGCTTCATCATTTAAACCTAAGTTTAAAATGGTATCCATCATACCTGGCATTGAAACTCTAGCGCCAGAACGCACACTTACTAACAAAGGATTTTCTGTGGAACCAAATTTTTTGCCAAGAGCTTTTTCCACTCTTTCTAATTGTATTTCCACATTCCTTTTAACTTCTTCAGGAAGCTTTTCTCCATTGTTATAAAAAACCTGACAAATTTCTGTGGAAATAGTGAAGCCTGGAGGGACTGGCAAACCTAATGACGTCATTTCTGCCAAATTGGCTCCCTTGCCGCCTAAAATGTTTTTCATTGAAGCATTGCCTTCGGCCTCACCGGCGGCAAAGTAATAGACATATCTTTCTGGCAATTTAAGAGTGTTCATTACTGTTTCCATGTGTTCATTTTTTCCTGTACGTAATTTACTATTTGATCAATTGCGACTCTATCTTGTGCCATCGTATCGCGGTGACGAACAGTAACTTTTTGATCTTCTAAAGATTCAAAATCAATTGTTACACAAAAAGGTGTACCTATTTCATCTTGACGTCGGTAACGTTTACCAATACTTGCCGATTCATCATAAGTCGTATCAAAATTTTTGACGAGATTATTATAGATATTTTGTGTTAATTCTTGTAATTCTGGCTTTTTAGATAGAGGCAGACAGGCTACTTTATAAGGTGCAAATTGTGGATCTAATCCCAGTACAATTCTTTGATCTTCTTTGCCATTATCTAAAGTGCTATGTTCAACTCTATAAGCATCACACAATAAAGCTAAAGCCAATCGATCACAACCTACTGCCGTTTCAATAACGTATGGTAGATAATGCTCTTTAGTAGACTCATCAAAGTACTCTAATTTTTTTCCACTAAATTCTTGGTGTTGTTTTAAGTCAAAATCACTGCGATTATGTATACCTTCAATTTCCTGCCAGCCAAAAGGAAACTCATACTCAACATCAAATGCCGCTTTTGCATAATGAGCCAGCTGGTTAGGGCCGTGCTCACTAAATCGAAGCTTATCTTTGCGCAAACCAATATTAGTCATGAATTCTAAACGCAACTGCTTCCACTTTTCAAACCAATCCTCATCAGTTCCTGGTTTCACAAAAAACTGCATTTCCATTTGTTCAAATTCTCGTGTGCGGAAAGTAAAATTACCTGGCGTGATTTCGTTGCGAAATGATTTTCCAATTTGGGCAATACCAAAAGGTAATTTTTTTCTCATACTCGTTGCTACATTTTCAAAATTTACAAAAATACCCTGTGCTGTTTCCGGTCGAAGATAAACAATGGAACTTTCATTTTCTATGGGGCCCATATGTGTTTTAAACATTAAGTTAAAGTTTCTGGCTT
>JAGRAE010000206.1 GCA_020435005.1 Bdellovibrionales bacterium | reverse complement strand
ATTGTGGCTAGAGAAAAAGATTTAGCTGTGTTTCGTCGAGAACTAGGACAAGTTAATAGACAATTAGAAGAATTAATTGCCCGGCTGACCAGAGATTTAAAAATTGCCAGCGAAATACAAAGAATACTTGTTCCTACTGAGTTTCCCAATATTCAAGGTATAGAGTTTAGCTATAAATATATACCGAGCTCCATACGTGGTGGTGACTATTTTGATATTTTTGAACACGAAGATAAGTTCAGATTTGGACTTATCTTAGCTTCCGGGAGTGGTCATGGGATGTCAGCCCTCTTATTGTCTGTACTGTTAAATATAACGGCAAAGATGGAAGCGAGACGAGGTGCAGAGCCCCATAAGATTGTAAAAACCCTCTATGCTGAATTAGAAAAAAGTTTAGGTGAAAAAGATCAAGCTGAGCTTTTTTATGCAATGATTGATAGGCGTAGTTTTGAGCTTTCCTATTGTAGTTTTGGCGAGGTTGTTGCTATGTACCAAGATTCAACGAGTGGGGAAGTCAGACTTTTAGAGAGTTCAGGTGAGTCTATACATAAAGGAATGAGTTTACCCAAAGAAAGTTTTACCAAAATATTATCCCCTCAAGATAAAATTATTATCGCGAGTCCGGGTATTTATAGCTGTCGAAATATTGATGATGAAGAATTTGGTCGAGAACGTTTGTTTGAAGCCGTGGTTAACTCAGGTTCAAAAAATGTCCATGACCTTAGAAATGAAGTTTTTATGTCTATAAACAAGTTTACTGGTGGCGTTGAAATTCCGAGAGATCAGTCTTTAGTCGTTGGTAAAGTCAAAGATCGAGTTATTAAGCTAGCGAAATAGTGCAATAATACTTTACCTCACAAATGGCAATGATAATATAGAAATTGAATATTGCGAAGAGACGTGAAAGGAAGTAATTATGGCTGAAATTTATGAAGGAGCAGTTGATAAGGGGCTAGAAGGTGTTGTGGCGTGCACAACAGGAATTTCTTCAATAGTAGATGCAACACTTTGTTTTCGTGGTTATACTATTGAAGATTTAGCCGCCCATTCAACTTTTGAAGAAGTTGTTTATTTGTTGTGGTACGATCGTTTACCCAACGAGCAAGAATTTAAAGAATTTAGTTCAACATTGCACAAAGAAATGGCCTTACGCGATGATTTAGTCACACAACTTTCAAGTTTACCACGTGAAAGTGTTCACCCCATGTCATGGTTGCGTACAGCTGTTTCTATGCTTGCACTTTGGGACCCTGATGCTAATGGGCAAGATCAGCAATCACGTGACCGAATTGCCTTACGTTTAACAGCAAAAGTTGGATCTTTGGTAGCTCTTTTTGAAAGATTGAGACAAGGCAAATCTTATGTGTCTCCTAACCCAGAAAAAAGTTTCGCCTGGAATTTTTTGTATATGCTTACAGGAGCTGAGCCAGATGCTGAGGTTGAAAAGGTTTTTGATACATGTTTAATTCTGCACGCCGATCATGAATTAAATTGTTCGGCTTTTGCTTCTCGTGTAACGGCGTCATCATTGAGTGATATTTACTCAGCAATTGTGAGCGGCATTGGCGCATTAAAGGGACCACTTCATGGTGGTGCTAACGAACAAGTGATGAGAACTTTGATAGAAATTGGTACAGTAGAAAAAGCCCAAGAATGGGTAAAAAATGCGTTAGCCAATAAAGAAAAGGTTATGGGTTTTGGTCACCGCGTGTACAAGAACGGAGATCCTCGTGCAAAAATTCTACAGGGTATGAGTGCTAGCTTAACTAAAAAAGCTGGGAAACCTGAACTTTACGAAATGTCTAAAGTGATTCATGAGACTGTGGTCGCAGAAAAAGGACTTTTGCCAAATGTTGATTTTTATTCGGCAACTGTCTACTACAGTATGGGTATCCCTCTTGATCTATACACTCCCATTTTTGCAACATCTAGAGTGAGTGGTTGGTTGGCTCATGTTTTTGAGCAATACTCTAAGAACCGTATTTACAGACCTCGTGGCCATTGGATTGGTAAAGAGGGATTAAAATGGTCACCTTTGAGTAATAGATAAAAACTAAACTTAGAAGCGGGGAGTTTCTTTAGTGGTCTCTTTGATTTTATTTTGTTCATCCCACTTTTTTCCCGCTTCAAATATTTTTTGGCAATACTCCTTATAGTCTAAATCTAATCCACTCATACATTTAGCCCAATGTAAGTCTCCCCAAGCGCAAACTTCATAGCCATGGATAGTATGTATGCCGATTTGTTCAGCCCCTTCGATGAGTGGAGTTTTTACAGGCAAAAAAGTATAGTCAATGACTAGGCCATTGGCTCTTAAAAAATTAAAATAATAAAGCTCATTTAGAATGTGGTTGGATTCAATTAAAGGAGTCGTGTTAACTAGTACTGAGTTTGTACCAGGTAAGAGGACAAGCTGGTCATCAGGTACATATTCAAACTTTACACGGAAATATTTTTTTTCAAGTTCTAAGATCAGTTCTTTAGCTTGTTCTCTAAATTGATTTGATATCTTTACATGGCTAATTCCGAGTTGTAATAAAGCGTGAATCGCAAATTTTGAAGCAGAACCAGTGCCAACAATAAGTACGGAGTAATCTAAATCTATATTCTTTCCATTGGCTAAAATATGTTTTTCAAAACCTTTTAAGGTTGTAGCCATTAACTCCCACTGACCATTTATATTGATAACAGAATCTGCAGCTCTTAGTTGAGCAATTTTGGCAGGTTGATAATTAAAAAAATCTAAACAGTTGATGCCAAAGGGTGAACCAAATCTAAGGGCTTTATACTTTTTTAAAGAATCGTTGAGGACTTGTTCAAAGTCCGGAGGACTTACCTCTATAGCTGTAAATTCATTTTTAAAGCCTTTTTCATTGAGGAACTCACTTAACAAGTTAAAGCGGACTGGCGTAGGATTTCTTGAAATTTCTGCCCATTTATAGACGTTGCTCATTTTTAAATTATATCATTATCAGCTCTAAAGACAAATTAATCTAAAAGAACATGAGTAATAATGTTTAATTCTTTGAGCTTGGCAATTAGATGACTACCAGGATGTTCGCCCACGAAATAATAATGAAGTTTTATATTTCGGCCACGTTTATTCAAAAATTGAATTAACCAATGTAGTCTTTCGGCTCGATCTATAATTCTCATCATAAGATCTTGATGAGATTGAAGGGAGCTAATCGATTTAACCTCAGCCCAACTGTGGCCAGAATCAAAAACTAAATCAATTTCGAAATCTAAAAACCATTTTGCGTTCTTTCCTTTTATCCTTCTTATAATTTGCTTTTCCTCTGTTGAGAGCAGGTTGTAAGTATAGTCAGAGATACTGACTAGACCGGGCACTATAGTAGAAGCTTGGAGTTCAGAAATTTGCCCCATGACTAGAGTCTGAAAACCTGTGAATGATTTTTTAAGTATTTTTTTGGGAACCATGCTTTTATTGGTATTCTGCAATTGCCAAAAGAGAACATTTTTCAAGTCTGGTGACTCCAAGGAGCCTTGTATACTGAAATCATAATTCCAAATATCTGCTATGAGTGATTGCATAGAAGTTTGTAAAATGGGGTTAGAAGTTAATTCCTTAGCGTTATAAAGCTCATTAATTAGATCATATTTTTTTTGTTTACAAAGTTTTAAATAATCATCAACCGTAATTGTTTTGTTTTCAAAAAAAACTCCATTGGCAACATGCTGCCAATGTTTACGTAAGTTTTTTAAATACCAATAAATATGATCTTCACCGATGATTGGCACGAGTAACTTGCCACCCTTTTTATAGAGTACATCATCACAATTTTTTAATTCATAATGGGCATTACTAATTGAAGGAATATTTAAAAAAAATAATATAAATGGAATAATAACTCTAAAGACCACAAGGTGCATTTATGTAAAAAAAGGAGGTAAAGTAAAGCATTCACTACAATATTTACGTTTTTTCTAAATGTTGAATTTTTTGTCTATATTTTTAACATAATTTGGGTTGGTTACTGTAAAAGAGTTTAACGTTTAAATGATAATAAAATAGTCAACTTTTGTCTCGTTTTAGCCGATAGACTAGATAAGTTATCGAGGTGAACTATATGTTAAGAATATTAATTCATGGTCTATCTATAGAAAGCACCGAAAAAATTAGGCAAAAACTAGAGATGCATTTGTCTAATGTACATATTTATACTTCTACTGACCTAGAAAAAACTAAAGATATAGTAACTGAAAAATCATTAAAAATACTTATTTTTGAATCAACAAATTATACAAAAAACGAGCTTAACTTATTCAAAGATATTCGACTTTGGGGGCTGAGTTTTTCTGTTTTGTTTATTTGTGACAATGTTACAGCCATTGACTTAGAAACTCTACGCAAGGACAACAAACCACATTTTTTAAATAGTGAGTATGACGACAAGACATTGATAGGCGTCGTCAAAAAATTAATGCGAACACATAATGTTCCACAACAAATGAGTGCTCGCTATCACACTAATCAAAGGGTATATGTAGAGGCTATTCAAGATGGTTCTGGTATTGATTCGAGTATGTATAATTTGTCTAAAGGAGGAGCCTACTGTGAGTTTGATCCTCTAGATGAAGTTAAAATTTCAGTTGGTGATTTAGTGAGATTGTCAGTGCCTTTGAGTGATTTGTCAAAAAATCATGCTTTAAATGCTAAAGTTGTTTGGACGACCAAAAAAGGAAGATACTCTGGTCGACAAGGCTTTGGTTTAAAATTTATAAATAATGATGAAGTCTATCGCTCTCTATTGGGAAAACTGGCTTAGATTCTTTGATTTGCCCGGGCAGAATGGCCTTCGGTTAAGATGAACTATACATTTAGATGTTTATTTTCAGAGGTAAATTACTACTTCCAGCAGATAGGATAAGTTATGTTGGCCTTTACATCCTGATAGGGCCTTTCTCAATGCCGTCGTGGCATTGAGAGTTATTTATTTATCTTTATTGCAAAAGTGACAGTGATGTTTTGGTTTAAATAGTTGGTATACAGTAAAGAAAACTTTTTGTGGCTTGCTT
>JAGRAE010000205.1 GCA_020435005.1 Bdellovibrionales bacterium | reverse complement strand
TAATTTAAATGTTTGTTTAGTTATACAGTTTAACCACTTTTTTCTTATCTCAGACTCATTAATATCTCTCGGTATAAAAGCACTTTTTATGCGTCCCTTTTGGCTCACTTCTAAAGTCATATGAAAGCTAAAGCCTTTGCCAAATTCTTTTTTTATGTCCTTTTTATATTTTACAAGTTCTTTGTCACAAATTTGAAATTTACTTACAAATTCCTTTGTATAATAGCTATCAGCCGAAGGCGAAGAGACAATTTTAAGTTGTAACAACTGTACTGATTTGTCAGCTTTTACAGTTCCAGAAATTAAAAGTAATAATGAAATTAAACTATTCATTTCCAATTATCTTTTAATGTTACAATCCTATTAAACACTCTTCGGTCACTTGAATGCTCTTCCCTATCTGCTGCAAAAAATCCCATGCGTTCAAACTGAAATTGCTCCTCGGCTTTAACATTTTCAAGGCTCGGCTCAGCTACAGCCTCTTCCATCACCACCAAAGACTCCTCATTCAAAAATTCTTTAAAATCGGTGTTTTTATCTGCTAATGGATCTGGAACTTTAAATAACCTATCATATAGTCGCACTTCACAAGGAATCCCTTTTGTTGCGGACACCCAGTGGATAATTCCTTTAACCTTTTTCATACCTTCAGGAGTCACGCCCCCTTTAGTATCTTTAAAGTAGTTAGCACGCAACTCTACAACTTTCCCACTCTCATCCTTAATAACATTATGACAATGTATAACATAGGCATATCTTAAACGAACAAAGCCCTCAGGTTTTAAACGAAAATAATCCTTGGGCGGATCTTCCATGAAGTCACTTCTTTCAATATAAATTTCTTTCGTGAAGGGAATTTCTCTTTTTCCCATCTCAGCTTTCTTTGGGTGAATCGAAGCATTTAATATTTCAGTCTCATTGTCAGGATAATTCTCAATAACGACTTTAATTGGATCAATCACAACCATCGCCCTTGGTGCTTTTTCGTCTAGATCCTCTCTCACAGCATGCTCTAATGTACTTAATGAAATGATAGAATTCTTTTTTGTGACACCTATTCGATCACAAAAGTTTTTTATTGATTGTGGAGTATAACCTCGTCTTCTCATACCACGAACCGTAGGCATTCGCGGATCATCCCAACCTGAAACAAGATTTTTTTCAACTAACTCCAAAAGTTTGCGCTTACTCATAACTGTATAATCTAAATTTAAACGAGCAAATTCTATCTGTTGCGGGTGACATGGAGTTTCTAACTCATCCAATAACCAATCATAAAGTGGTCGATGATCTTCAAATTCCAAAGTACAAATAGAGTGAGTTATCCCCTCTAACATATCAGAAAGCGGATGAGTGAAGTCATACATGGGGTAAATTTGCCACTTATCACCTGTTCGGTGGTGAGCAACATTTCTTATTCTATAAATAATGGGATCACGCATGTTCATGTTAGGGGAAGCTAAATCAATTTTAGCTCTTAACACACATTCTCCATCTTTAAACTCACCTTTTTTCATTTTATCAAAAAGTTCTAAATTTTCTTCTACACTTCTGTTGCGAAATGAACTTGCTTGACCTGGTTTTGTTAAACTTCCACGCAGCTGTCGAATCTCTTCAACCGTTGAATGGTCAACGTAAGCTTTTCCCAGTTTTATTAACTGAACAGCGAAATCATAAAGTTTATCGAAATAATCTGACGCGTAAAATAACTTATTTTGCCAGTCAAAACCCAGCCATTTTATATCCTCTTGAATTGAGTCTACATATTCAACATCTTCTGCTAAAGGGTTCGTATCATCAAATCGTAAATGACAGACACCTTTATAATCTTGCGCCAATCCAAAATTTAAACATATAGATTTTGCGTGACCAATATGCAAATAACCATTGGGCTCTGGAGGAAATCGAGTAACCACTTGCCCTTTATTTTTACCTGTTTTTAAATCAGCATCTATAATGTTTCTTATAAAATTATTAACTTCATTTTTTTCTTCAGACATAAACATAATCTAACTTGTTTTATGAGAATCAGCAATCTTTTCGCGTGTTGAAATAAAATTGTGAGACCAATGCCGGAATAGCGGTTTCCAAGCGTAAAATTCTCGGGCCTAGCGAAAATGGCTGAAAACCATGCTTTAAAAATTGTTCAATTTCATAGTCAATAAAACCACCTTCAGGACCTAGAGCCAATACAGACTTACATTCCTCCAAAGAATTACTAAGCTTTTTACCTTCAATCTGAGGGTGGCACACAATCTTAAAGCTCTTTCCGCACCATTCATTCATGTGATCTTCGACAAAAGGTTTAAATAAGCGAAAGAACTCTATATGTGGCTTGATGGTATCAACGGCTTGCTCTAAACCTAAAATTATAGCCTGATCTATACTTTCTCGACTGAGATAGTCTGAGCTCCAAAAACACTTCTCAACTTTCCATGTATTTATAAAAGCTATTCGCTTAACACCTAAACTTGTTATGGCTTGAATAATTCGAGGAAGACTTTTGGGGCGAGGAAGAGCAACAATTAAACTGACAGGAGCGGCAAGGGGTGGGTCCTCATTTAGATTAACTTGTAAACGGATCTTATCTGACTGTAAGTCAAGAACCTCTCCCCAGCCGAGCTTGCCATCTAACAAGCCTAGACGTAAATTTTGCCCGATTTGAGCTTTTAAGATTTTTTTTATATGCTCAAATCGACGACCCATTAGCTGAACTTGACTATTTGAGGTAAAATCGGCTTCAGTGATTGAAATAAGGTTCATATTAGGGTCATAAATGCCTAATTAAAAATTGGCAAGCTAAGGAGATAAAAAATGGGAATTGCCGCTGATTATTGGAATAAAATTTATTCAAATAACCCCTATCTTTTAGGTAAAGACCCCGACCCTTTTCTGGAGCAATTCATCTCCCGTATGCAAAAGGGCAAAACTCTAGATTTAGGCATGGGTGAGGGACAAAATGCAACTTTTTTGGCCAGCCATGGCTTTAATGTTAAAGCTTTAGATATCTCTGATGTGGCCGTTGAACACGCAAAATCCCTAGCTCGTGAAAAAGGGGTTGAGATTCAAATTGAAAAAAAGGATCTTGATTTATTTGTTTTAGGTCTAATGGAGTATGACTCAATTATTATGATCAATTTCAAACCGCCTATCAAAAGATATTACTCTGAAATTATAAGAGCACTTAAACAAGGCGGAACTCTGCTTGTAAAAAGCTATATGGATGCTGAACAAGAAGAAGCTTTTGGCCCGGAAGATGGCTATAAAAATTATTACTATTACAGTAATGAACTTTTAAATAATATACGCGATTTAAAAATTCTTTATTACAACGAAGATAAAATTGATGGAAAAAAAGTTGTACAATGTCTGGCTCAAAAACCTATGGATAAGGACGCCGCCAAGTACAATCTTTTTAATATGCAATCCGATAATAAAGAAGCTGGTATGTCAAAACAAAGAGAACTAGCAGAAGCTCTCTTTAAAAAGAAAGAGTAAAACTTCTTTTTAGTATACAGTAAAAAGGTTTTAATACCTTATAGGTCCTTGTATTTGACCATTTATAAATTGTTGAACTCGAGGATCTTTATTACTTTCAATTGTTTCAGGTGTACCTACTTCAAAAACCTCACCATTTACAACCATTATAATCCGATCTGCTAATTGATAGGCTCGTAACATATCACTCGTAACTGTTATCATTGTTGAGTTAAACTCTTTTTTTAATTCTAAAATTCTTTCAGCCATTGCATCTGAACGTATAGGGTCTTGTCCCGCGGTTGGGTCATCGTAAAAAACTATTGTAGGGCTCAGAGCTAAGGCTCGGGCAATCCCCAATCTTCTCTGCATTCCACCACTCAATTCATGCGGGAATTTATCATGCGCCTCAGTTAAATTAACATAATCTAAAAGCTTAAGCACAATACTTTCTATTTCTTCAGGATTTTTTTGAGTGTGCTCTTTTAAGGGAAAGGCAATGTTTTCAGCCGCAGTCAGAGAGTCAAATAATGCATCTTTTTGAAATAACATACCCAGTTTTTGTGCGAGGTCATGTTTTTCTTGAGATTCCAAATTTTGCCAATCCTCACCTTCGACTAAAACATGTCCTTTAGTAGGAGCAAATACCCCTGCCAATGTTTTAAGGAGAACTGTTTTACCGTGTCCACTAGGTCCAATGATAACTATAGATTCACCTGGAAAGATTTTTAAGTTTACATCTTTTAAGATAACTTTTCCACCAAGTTCAATGGTGACATCTATCATTTCTAATACTGGTTTAGTCTGATCCACATCTATTTATATATTTATTTACTTTTAACAGTCACACTTTTTTTAGCATTTTTTACCACAGTTCTAGTTTTCATCTGACTAGCTGCTTTTTTCTTTTTCTCTGTTCCTCTTCGGGACCATACACCAGACTGACTTCTTGCTTTTGATTCAGCTTGCTCTTTCTTTGATTTATCTTTCATAAATAGCCCTACTTTCCATATCACTCATTAGCAATATCTAATTTCTTCAATACTCCTGCCTAGCCCAATGTCAAGCGCTTTTAAAAAACTATTTAAAATTTAAAATTGAGTCTTTTGAATTTAATAAAAACCAATTTTTCATAATACCATGATGCTGAGTAAAACCTCCGTTTAAAGAATTTGTCTCCGCTTGTAAACTTAAACTTTTCTGAGTGTTTGCAATCCCAGAGAACTGCGTTTTTTCCTCAAGTTTTTGAACTTTTTTTCGGCTTATTTGAATGCGTTGGATTACTTGTTCGGGATCATGTAAGCCTGGATTTTGTTGCAGCAGAAGGGCCGCCACCCCTGTTAAATAGGCTGTTGCTTGTGATGTGCCTGACAAATAACCGTATTTATTTCCAGGTAAACTGGACCAAATTTTTACACCCGGTCCAGCAATATCTACATTTTTTTTTCCATAGTTACTAAATTCAGCTAATTGATTTTTTTCATCAATAGCCGCAACAGACAAAATATTTTTTAGATTATAACTCGCAGGATAATAAGGTTTTTTATCAGCAAATGACTGTTCATTCCCTGCGGCAGCGACCAGCAAAAT
>JAGRAE010000204.1 GCA_020435005.1 Bdellovibrionales bacterium | reverse complement strand
CATGCGAATGGCCTGTGCCATATTTGCCATTAAAAATCCCTCCAGTTTCCAGTTTCACCACCGACATAAAAGTGATCCCAAATACTTTCCGCAGTAGGTGCAGGTTCTTGACGAACTTGTTCTTGCGCAGATTTTGCTTCTTGTTCGTAATCAACTCTCATCTTTTTAATTTCATCTTGTGTTAAATATCCCGCTTGTATTAATTTTTTTTCAAAAACATCTAAGCAGTCTTCTTCGTCGACACGATTGGCCCCTGAAGCTGAAGAGTGTCCATATAGTCGCGACACCATGGCCTCTAACAAAACGGGTTTTCTTTCCGAACGAATATAGTCAAAGGCTTCTTGAAGTTTAATAAAACATTCTTCAGGATCGTTGCCATTTATAACCATGGTTTTTATACCAAAAGCTTTGCCTCGATGGGCGATAAATTCCTCGCCATGTTGACTTTCATAAGATGTAGAAATACCCCACATATTATTTTGTACAGTGATTAATATAGGTAGTTCATTTTCTTTTCGCGAAGCCCAAACTAAACAACTGGCAAAATCACCCTCTGCCGTACCTGCATCGCCCCCTGTAACAATAGTTATACTCTCCGATTGTGTTCTTTTTTGCACCCAAGCTGTACCCATAGCCTGTGAATATTGCACTTCAATGGGTGAAGAAACCGGTGCAACATTCCATTGTGGATAACAATAATGATTTGAAAAGTTTCTTCCCCCCGTTGAAGGGTCCGTGGCTTTGTTCATGATTAAACGAATGGAGTCAATCATGGGCATACCTAAAGCTGTTAACGTAGGTGTACAACGATAATGTAGGTGCAACCAATCATATTCAGGCCCCTGCCCCTTTTTTGTGAGAAGACCTAAAGCAACACCAAAGGCTTCTTCACCAGGGCCGCCTATCCAAAAATAAGCCTCACCTGTTTTATAAATCTTAATAAGCCTTTCTTCCAAGACTCGTGATTTTAACATGAGATTATGAATTTTTAGTAAAAGCTTTTTGGGTAGTTGAAAAAGCTCACTTTTCGTATTTTTTGTACGAACGATTTCTTGTGAGCTCGCTGTTTTAGAATCATTATCATTAAGTGAAATATTTGCCATGTTATAGGGGTACTAACCCCTATAATGGTTGTCAATTATTGGTATTCTCTTTCTTCTTTTCGTGACCCGTCTTCCCAATAGTCATAATGGGTTGCTTGCGTTTTATAGTGATCAAATCGGCTAAGACGCTTAAACTTTCTTGGATATCTGCTCTTTCGCGGTATTTTTTAAGCTTTTCCTCTTTTGTTAATACCTTTTCCATGTCTTCTTCTTCATCTTCCTCTTTTTTATCATCTTTGTCTAAAACGTCGGCAACTTTTATCAACTTTCCTTTTTTCTTAGCCTTTGCAATATCCTCAACTAACTTTTTAAAATCTTCGTTTTGAGAAACACGCTTGTCCGAAGCGGCCTTTAATTTTAATATTTCAGCGTCTTTAATTCTTTCCCATTTATCTTTTCCAGAAATCACATAAGCTGTGTCAGAACGAAATGATTTAATTTTCTTAGGCGGCAAAGAATAATCTAAAGTTTTTTCGCCAATATCATCTGTGGAGTATGCGCTAGGCAATGGAATGTCAGAGTTAACTCCACGATGCTGAGTTGAATTACCACCTGGGGTAAAAAACATACCAACAGTAGTTTTTAGAGCCCCCAAGCCTGGAGGAAGAGGTTCAACAGACTGTACACTGCCTTTACCAAAAGTATGATCACCACCTACTATTACAGCTCTTTCATAATCTTTGAGGGTTCCTGAAACAATCTCTGAAGCACTAGCGCTAATTCGACTAATTAATACCACTAACGGACCCGCCCAATTGACTTCTGGATTCAAGTCGGCCAGTTCTGACTCCCCTCGGCTCGGATCGCGATTGGACTGCTTTACCACATTTCCTGTTTTAAAAAATAAACCAGCAATCTTAACAGCATCTTCTAATGAGCCACCACCATTAATAGATAAGTCTAAAACTAAACCATCTACTTTTTTCTCATTAGCTTCTTTTATTAGTTTAGCCATGTCTTTTGTCGCTGATCTCCCTTGGCCTCTATTATCAGCATAAAAAGAAGGAAGATTAACAATACCTAAATTAAATTTTTGTCCATTGGCTTCCTTTTCAAAATACTCAATACTAGCGGCTTCATCTTCCAATTTAATTTTGTCTCTCACCAATGAAACTTCAAACCTTTTTGTTCCGCCCTTTGCCAATTTACGAATGATTTGTAAACGAACAGGTGTCCCTTTCTTACCGCGAATATAACGAACTACATCGCGCAGTCGCATATCAATAACATTCACAAATTCTTTTCCATCCCCTTGTGAGACTGCAATAATTTTATCTTTAGGCATTAACTTGCCAGAACGCTCTGCCGCGCCACCAGGAATCAGTTGTTCAATAACAGTAAAGCCATCTTTCGAACTTAAAGTTGCACCAATTCCCTCTAATGATAAACGCATGGAAATTTCAAAATCTTCTAATTGATCCGCAGATAAATAACTAGAGTGAGGATCTAGAGAGTGAGCAAATGAGTCCAAATAAAGGGAATAAACATCTTGTTCATCTTGCTCTTCTACCTGCTTTTGCATTCTCTCATAATTTTTAATTACATTTTTCTTGGCTTCTTCCAAGGTGTTATCGGTAGCAATATAATTAGCAATTTGAAATTGAATATACTTTTTATTGAAGTTATTTGCTTCAGCTAGAGTTGTAGGTCTTTTTCTCTGATCTGGATCAAAAATAAATTCTGTATTTTTATCTAACTTAAAAGATTTATCCAGATAGGTTTTAACAAATGCCACACGATCTTTTACTCTTGAACTGTAGATTTTGTAGGCTTCACCTATACCAGAACAATTTCTGTTGGGAATATCACCGAGTCCACCCTTACCACTGGCTTGCACCATGGCATTTTTAGTGATTTGACCCTTTAGTTTTTGCTCAATTTTGTTCACATCGGATACCAACAAATAAATTTTTGTAGGGTCCATCTTTTTAATAAACTGTTCAATGGTTCGCGACTCAATATTGTTATTCAATTTTGAATAAGTGATATGTCTTGATAAATAAGCTTGAAATATGGGGTAAAGATGTTTGCATTCTAAATCAATCTTATTACGACTAAATTGTGCTTGTGCATGAAACGTAAATAACAATGGCCACAGTAATAAAATAATTAGTATTTTCATAGACTTCCTTCTCTTGTGAGTACATCTACTCATCGGTCAATGGAAATAATTCTATCGCAAAAAATCATATTTTTCATGCATTCCTATAAATATGATAAAATCTTGAAATATTATGTTTCTCATCAGGCCTTTGTTTGCATTTAGTCACTTTTACTCATTATACAAAATGATGCGCTGTTGCTACCGACCTTAAACCTGTAATTTACAACAAATCTAGTTGGTCGGCATCTATGTTTTCTTTAGTTTCAATGTGATCCACAAAGACTTCAGTTTTTACAAAGCCCCCATTTCGCGTCTCAATTACAAAAAAAGAGTTTTTAGGATACTCCAACTTTAATTGAGTCATCTCTTCGAGAATCAGTTTAACATTTTTAGGATCATCATCTGACATCCCAAAGCGGTGATGAGGATTTAATCCATACTTTTTAAAAGCTTTCTCTACAGATTTTCTAATCGCTGCCTTTTTAAGTTCTGCTACGCTTGCTGATTCATTAAAACCTAAAGCTTTCCTTGTGGGAGGATGGCTGACCGGATAAATAGACAAATAATTGGGTGTTCTGGGTAAAAAACCTTCTGCTACAAATTGTTTAATACCATGCCGAATAGTTCTAGGATGATGTCCTCTGGCGGTGATTAACGAAAGAGGACGACCATTATAAATAGCGTGGTAAAAACACTCCCACGAAGGTCCTTTCCATTTTTGATCTGGACAACCTAGCGCGTGGATAAGATCTTCAACAAAAAATTGTTTTTTTCCCAATAATTTTTCAATTGCGTTCATATCTCTGTCGCGAAAATTGCGAAAGGTTCCAGAATCATCATTCAAATTTACTTTATAGTCTTTGAACCGACCGTTTTTACCGATTTCACTATGATGTTCAGCAAATTCACCGCTACTAATAATTAACTCTTCGCCAGATGTTTTATGAAACAGAAAGGTTGGTGTTCCTAATACGGCAATATTGTCATCAAAATCAAAAAAATAAAAACTGCGCCCCCCTTTGTGATAATTTCTATCCTTTTCTTTGGGGCGCTGAATATCTAGCTCTAACTGCTTTTGTCTTATTTTTTTCTTTTTCTTAAACACTCTTCTTATGTATTTGCGTTCGTTGATTTTTCGTTATTTGCTCTTCTTCGAATAATTTTCTTCTTATTTGCACTTTCATCTTCTACAGCTTCATCTTTAGTTGAAGCTTTAGAGGCGGCCTTTCTTTATGTTGTTTTTTTCTTGGCCGTTTTTTTCTTTGTAGCTGCTGCCTTTTTCGTGCTCTTCTTTTTTGAAGCCGTTAATTTAGGTGCTAATAACTCTAATGCTTTTTCGACACTTACTTTTTCTGGTTCTAAATCATCAGGCAACGAAACATTTACCTTACCACATTTCACATAGGGGCCGTACTTACCAGTATAGACTCCGATTTCATCACCGGTATCAGGATGGGCTCCCAACTCTTTTAATGGTGTTGAACGACCCCTAACTTTTTTAGGCTGAGATAAAAGTTCTAAAGCCTTTTTGAAATCTACAGTAAATAAATTTTCAGATTTTGGTATAGATCTAAAATCACCATCGTGAACGACATAAGGGCCAAATCTACCCAATCCAACTTTTATAACTTTACCAGTATCAGGATGTTCACCTAAAGTTTTTGGCAAACTCAATAAGTTTAACGCATCTTCTAAAGAAATATTTTCTGGACTCATAGTTGGTGGAATGGCCATTCTTTTCGGTTTATCACCTTCATTCTCATCACCTAACTGAACATATGGCCCATATCTTCCAGTTAAAACATAAATTGGGAGACCTGTTTCAGGGTCTTTTCCTAAAGCATCTGTACCATTGATTTTCTGATCT
>JAGRAE010000203.1 GCA_020435005.1 Bdellovibrionales bacterium | reverse complement strand
TAAGGATAATCAGCGACACGATTTTCAAATAGTTGGTAGTGGTGGTGATGATGATGTTATTCCTCTGTATGAAAAATACATAGTAGAACTGTCAAAACCTAACGGATTGTTGGATAGACTTACAATTCGCAGAACTAAACAAGCTGTAGAGTTTTTAGCTGGCCAAGACTTAAATGCCCTCGCAAAAGCAGGTTTACCTGTGCGCCATTATTTGGATGGTGCTAACTTGGCATCTGCATACAATGACAGAAAATCATTGATTTTCGAAGTGGTGTACCCTGGACCACAAATACAACACGGATTTTATAGAGATGATAACCCATTTCAAATGGTCATTCATTTGTTAAATCATGTTGTTGGCCATAATAATTTTGCTTACACTTCGTTTTTTCCTCATTATAGAGCGGCCCATGTAATTGATGAGCAATTAAAATTAGATAAACTTTTAGAAGAACTTTATACTGAATACGATAAAGATGAGGTGCAAAGATTTTTCTTATTTATGCAAACCTTGCTGCCTCTCCAAGACTTTTATTCAGCTTATTATCAAATGCCAGAGGAATTTAAGCCAAAAACACCAGAAAACGCGAACCCTAATTATAAAAAACAAATCTTATCTGGACAAAAACCAAAGACGAGACACCCTAAATCACCTACTGAGAATGTCTTATCTGCGTTCATTGCTAACTTGCCTGAGCACAGTCATCCTTGGATGAAAGATGTAGCGACACATATGGCAAAAATGGCTGGATTTCAACCGGCTTTAGTGCACACCCAGGTTATGAACGAAGGTTGGGCTACTTTTATGGAAGCTCTCATTATTAAGCACATGGAAGACTACCATAATGTTAATTATTGGATACAAGAGTTGAAGTTCTCTCATCATGGTGAAGCACCAAATACAACGGATCCTTATTGGATGGGTGTAGAGACCTGGCAAATTATTTATCGACGTTTTATGAATGGTGAAGAAATCTTGGGAAAAACTATTCAAGATTATCTTGTTAGACCTTATATTGCTGAATTGCCATCGGATATGGAAAAGCGAGATGCTGCATTTATACGCTTTGCTGATGAAGAGCTAATTTCTAAAAAGGACGACAGGCAATTTTTGAAAATTGGAATTGATAATACATGGGTTCAAAATAAAAATTTAGCTATCGTTAGAGTTCACCCAAATCCGAACGAGGCCAAAAGTAGATTGCCAAATCCTCCTCCTGGACAAGACGTAGTTCCTTGGGAAATTTTAACACGAGATAAAGACCGTATAATTTTACAGTTGCAGAATACTGTAACTAACAAGTTTCGTTTTCGTCCACGTATACAATTAAGAGACTTTACTAGAAATGGTAGTGGTGAAGTTGAGCTAGTAATTGATGACGATATTGGCAATGCTGTTCCACTGGAAGATAAATCAGTAGCTCCTTCTTTGTATGCGCTTTCACAAATTATAAAAAAACCAGTTAGTATTGAGTGCATGATTAAAGACCCAAATTGGAAAAAGCCTGACCCAGGTCCGTGGTGGGAATTTGACGATGATTTCGAAGAGGATTTCTTTTCTCAACCTAAATTAGCGTCCTTAGTGCGTGCGCGTGTGGTAGTTGCACCTAATGGCAATATTCAAGTTTATCGTCTTGAAAAAGACTCTCAGAATAGAATGAGGGAGCGTCCCTTTAAAGAAGCTCAAGCTCTTTATGAAGTCTTGTTGGATATGTATCTATTGGACTTGTATTTGGAAGATGAAGTAGATTTAGATGAATTGTTTGATAACAATCCACGGTTGTTTAGGTATTCACAACAAATGTCAATGGAGATTAGCAATGATGCACCTATTGAAGGATTGTTTGATCACGCACCCACGGTGGCTTCAGCAATTATAGAGTACAATGCGATGTTAAAGAGACGCATGTTGAAAGCCTTAGAGCGTGGAATGAATGGCAACGGGGGTCTTAAACGAGGACCGAATGGAATTATGTTAAAAGCTCTGCCATCGATTGTAACCTTTTCGTTTGATAGGAATTATTTAAAAGACCTACAAAAAGAGGCCGTAGGTACGAACTTACATTTTATTGGTAAGACAGCATCGGGTATTATTACGACACAAAGGCAAGAGTTTAAAGATGACTCATTTGAAATAGATAAGAAAAGAGTGACTCATCAAGGTTTAATTATTGCTAAAAATCCTTTTGATGGTGATGAAGCTAGTCATGGTGGTTTACATCCGATTGAAGGTGAGCCTGGTGACCCAGTATGGGGGCCAAATCCAAATGGTGGGGAGGGTGAAGGTCAACCACGAGATCCAGGAGAAGATGCCAATGACCCATCGTGGGTGCCATTGCCTAAAGATTTATATGCCAAGTTTTTAGGTGATAAAGTAAAGCTACCTAACTTAAACCCAAAACCTGGTAAAACTAAAAAAACTAAAAAAGTTCAAAAAGGTCACCGTAATCAAAAAACGGGCGTGGCAATTTCTACTGAAATTTTGATTAATGCTCTTAAAAAAGGTCAGGGTGCTCTTGATCTTGAGGATAGGGAGCTTGAGGATGATGATTTATTAGACGCAATCGAAGCAGGATTTGTTATTATGAATCCTGAGAGAGATTGGGTGGTAAAATCCTATCAAGAAGTCCCAGCACCGGAAATCAATGCTGTAGTAAATTTTGTTCTTGATGGGTCAGGAAGCGCATGGAGCCACTATCCTACATACAAAAGATTTGTCTATGACATGAAGCTATTAATTGAAAGCAACTACAAGAACATAAAATTTAATTTTATTGTTTTTGATGGAGAAGCTCACCGAGCAAAAGATGAAACAGAGTTTTTTAAAATGGAATTTGGTGGTGGAACTTCTTATGTGAAGGGTATGGAGATGATTAAAAAAATCCATGAGGAAGAATTCCCTCACAATCAGTGGGATAGATTTACTTTTATTTTGGGTGACCTTGAAGATTGGGATGAAAAAATTGCACCAACTTTAGATGAACTTATTGATGAATCTGAATTTGTTGGATTGATTCGTGGTACAGACTTTGACTATAGAGCCACGGGAAGATTTGATTTTACCGGTCACGCTATGCAGTTACATCAAAATAATAAATACTTCGGCTTTTTAGATTTGGGTCCAAGAAAAGATTATAATATTGATGACTTAAGACTCCTTCTAAAAAACGACGCAGAATAAAAAGGTGACAAAAGGTGACAGGCCCTGTTTCCGGACGCGACCCATCATTTAAGCCTTATAGCTTTGATTTATGATGTTGTTTGGTTTAGAAATGTAGCTTCTTAAAAAGACCTGGCTCGGTAGCTCAGTCGGTAGAGCAGAGGACTGAAAATCCTTGTGTCGGCGGTTCAATTCCGTCCCGAGCCACCATTCGTAAATGGTCCAGACCGGAAAAAAGCCCCTGTTAACTAATTATTAAAAGTAGGTGTATATATATAACTTTTAATTGCATCGAACTCTATAAATCCATGATAAAACCTTAGTAGAGCTTCTTGTGATAAGGTTAACATACCCTTAGTTTTAGCAATTTGATAAAGTTCAGATTTAGTTTTTCTTAAATTTATAAGCTCACTCATTTCATTATCTACCACAAACAATTCAAAAATCGGCACAACCCCTTTAGTTCCCTTAGACACAACTTGCTGATTTAAGTGTTGGGTACACTTATTACAACCAGGTCCTTTTTTGTAGAGCGTGACCTCATTAGGTATATTCAATATTTTATTAATATGACTTAAAAGTTCTTGATCATATTCATGAGGAACTTTACATTCTTGGCAAAGTGCTGGTACAAGTCTTTGAGCTAAAGAGCCAATTAATGTTGAAGCGATAGAGTTTGTATCAATATCTAGAGCTTGTAAACGGTCGATAACTCCTATTGAATCTCTAGTATGTAATGTCGTCAACACAAGGTGACCAGTTTGAGCCAACTGTTGTGCTGATTGAGCGGAATCTTCATCACGAATTTCTCCAATAAAAATAATGTCTGCATCTTGCCTCATGAAACCTCTGCCAAGATCGGCAAAACTTACTTTATTGCTGACTTGATTATGAGTTACATATGGCATTTCTTTTTCTACAGGATCTTCCGCTGTTATAATTTTAGTGTCCGGACCAGATAGTTCTTTTAAAATGGAGTAAATTGTTGTCGTTTTACCTTGTCCAGCGGGTCCATTTAAAATAAAAATTCCAGATTTTTGATGAATAAGTAAGTCAACTTGTTTCCTCATGTTTTCAGTCATTAACATGTCGTCTAGTGTGAATTCTTTCCCCTTATTTCGGACCAAGCGAATACAAACTTCTTCAATGTTATTTATACCTGGTACGATATTAACTCGAAAATTAATATCTTCATTGCTAATATTATAAAAAAACTTACCATCTTGAGGAATTGAATGGGCGGTTATATCCATTTTTGAAAGCACTTTTATGCGAGCAATTATTTCATTATAATTTGAATTTAAGAATGAACTTTCAATTTCTTGGAGCTTTCCATTAATTCTTAACCTCAATAAATATGGACTATTATTATGAAGATTATTACTGCCAAGATGTATATCGCTTGCATTTAATTGAACGGCAACTCGCAGTATTTTTTCTACAGTATCTGGCGCTTGGCTGTTGTTTAAAGGTTTTACGGCTCCGGAACTCATGATAAATTATCGGAAATATTGAAACTATTTTGAAAATATTTAAATTTGCTCTCTTACAAACTAGACAAAAGCAATAATAGTTACCTTTTCTACACAAAATATACTTTATTTGAACAATACTTCCTCAGAAAGCCCAGCTATAAAACTGCACAATTCAAACAGACTAAACAAAATGGAGGATTTATGTCTGCGACCAAACCGTTTTATATCGAGAATTTAGAAGAGTTTAAAAAAGAGAGCATCACACGGATTAAATTCTACTTTTTTATGGCTGCAGCTATTTCATTTGTTTTATCTATATATTTATTTTTCTTTGGGGATAAAACAAACGGAATATTTGTTGCCATTTGGGTGCCATCAATTTTATCAGCTGCAAATTTAATTTTGGAGGGCAATTATAATGAATGAAGTAACAATTTTTATTTTTGGGATTTTAGTTTGCAATATCTTTGTACTCGGAGCTT
>JAGRAE010000202.1 GCA_020435005.1 Bdellovibrionales bacterium | reverse complement strand
TTGTTAATTTTTGAATGGTGATATCTCTGCGAATGGCTAGATAACCGTCTACTTTATCTTGTTCGTTATAAGTGGGTAATATGATTGAATCTACCCAGTAAAGACTGCCATCTTTAGCTTTGTTACATATTTCTCCATGCCAAATTTTACCTTGAGTTATAGTCAACCACATTTGTCTAAAAAAATCTTTGTCATGGTATCCCGAATTTATGATCCCATGAGTATTACCAATTAATTCTTCACGACTATATCCAGATATTTCAATAAATAAGTCGTTTGCATAAAGAATCTTTCCATTTAAGTCTGTTTTTGCGATAATAGCCGTTTCATTTACAGCTTTTGCAATAAACTCTAAATCTCGAGGATGACTTTTAAATAATTGTTCAAACTCTAAAGCATTCATTTATTAAATCGTTGCTTTGTAGATCTGCAAAAAAGTATCTACCTTTAAGCTAGCACCGCCAACTAAAAAACCATCAATGTTTGGCTGTTTATATAATTCTGCAGCATTCTCTGGCTTTACCGATCCACCATATAATAACAAAACTTCCTGAGCGACTTCCTTTGATAAAAGCTCTGACAATTGACTTCGAATGAATTGATGTGCCTCTTCAGCTATTTCAGGAGTCGCCACCTTTCCTGTACCTATGGCCCAAACAGGTTCATATGCAATTACAAAGGGTCTATTTTCATCTAAAATATTTATTACCGTACGCATTTGTGCATTCAAAATCTCAAAGGTTTTTCCTGAATCTCTTTGCACCAAAGACTCACCAACACAAATCATCGGAATCATTTCATGTTTTTGAATTAACTGGACTTTTTTGGCAACTTCCTCATCTGTTTCCTTAAAATATGTACGACGCTCACTGTGCCCAACTAAACACATATTTGCGCCCAAACTTTTTACCATTTCAACTGAATTTTCACCAGTAAAAGCTCCACTTATTTCTGTATAAACATTTTGAGAGCCCCAAAAAGCGGGTGTGTTTTTTAATTGTTCAGAAGTCACTTGCAGATCAATAGTAGGAGGAAAAAACGCAAGATTTTCAAAATCACTAGAACTTATATTCTTTTTTAAATCCTCAAAATAAGCAGTGGCTTCTTTGGGGTTTAAATTTAATTTCCAATTAGCAGCTATTAAAGGCTTTTTTAGCATATATAATTCCTATTTTAATATATCTATACCTGGTAAATGTCCTAACTCAATATATTCCAAACTAGCGCCTCCACCCGTAGACACATGTGTAACCTTTTGACTAAATCCAGACTTGGCAATAGCCGCTGCGGAATCACCTCCACCAACAATAGTCAAACCGGTATTATTTGCCATTGCCTCGGCAATGGCAAAAGTTCCTTTTGAATACTCAGGAGTTTCAAAGATCCCCATGGGGCCATTCCAAAAAACCATACCAGCATTTTTTATGACGTCACAAAAATAATCCATAGTTTTAGGACCAATATCAACGCCCATGTAACCGTCTTTTATATTATCATTTTCAGTTTTAAGAGCAGTTCCTGGCTTTTCTATTGCTGAAACTACAAGGTGGTCCATTGGTAACAACAATTCTTTTCCTCTAACTTTAAAACGATTCAAGAGTTCTTTTGCTAAATGAATTTTATCTTTTTCTACAAGAGACCTTCCCACACAAATACCTTTAGCAGCTAAAAATGTATAGGCCATGGCCCCACCAATTATGAGGGTGTCGACTTTATTAACTAGAGCTTCAATAACAGTTATCTTATCACTGACTTTTGCTCCCCCTAAAACGGTAACAAAGGGTTTATCATCTCCTTTGAGGACTTTATTAAGCATCTCAACTTCTTTTTTAATTAAAAAACCTACACCATGGTTTTTAACGAGTTTAGGTAGACCAACAATACTAGCATGCTCACGATGACTAGCACCAAAAGCATCATTTATGTACACATCAGTAAACTGAGCCCACTTTTCTGAGAGTGATTTTTCATTCTTAGTTTCTGCAGGTATAAATCTTAAGTTTTCTAACAGAATTAATTGATTTGGTTTTAAATTACTCAATAAAGCTTTTGGAGCATCACCATTAGGCTCTTCAACAAGTAACACTTCAATATTTAGTAGTTCTCCCAATCTTTCTGCAACTGGTTGTAAGCTCAATTTTTTTCGGTCTTCATCAGTTTTTGGACGACCTAGGTGACTAGCTAAAACGATTTTGGCTCCTTTGTCTATAGCATATTGAATCGTTGGCAGAGCCGCCATAATTCGAGTTTCATCGGTAATTTCACCTTCATTTAACGGAACATTTAAATCTAATCTTAAAAACAAATTTTTAGATTTAAGATCAAACTCTTCAATAGATCTAAGTGACATTTACAATCCCTTTTTATGCATATATAGAGCTAAATCAACCATGCGATGAGAAAAACCCATTTCATTATCATACCATGAAAAAACCTTCGCCATATTTTTTCCCATAGTCATTGTGCTTTGAAGGTCAACTATGGAACTACAAGTATCTCCATTAAAATCACAACTCACTAATGGTTCAGGCTCACATCTTAATACTCCCTTTAGTTTTCCATTTGAAGCTTCTATCAAAGCCTTATTAATAATATCAACATTCACTTCTGCTTTTGTATGAATCACAAAATCCACTAGACTTACATTGGGCGTAGGAACTCGGATAGCTGTGCCATCAATTTTTCCATTCAAGTCAGGCAAAACTTGACCTACAGCTTTTGCCGCTCCTGTGGTTGTTGGTATCATCGATAAAGCAGCTGCTCGAGCTCTGCGAAGGTCTTTATGATTTGCATCCAATATTTTTTGATCATTAGTGTAAGAATGTATTGTTGTCATAAACCCATATTCAATGCCAAATGTTTCATGTAAGACCTTTGCCAAAGGAGCTAAGCAATTGGTTGTACAGGAGGCATTACTAATAACTTGATGAGTACTTGGTTCATAACTTTCATGGTTTATACCATAAACAATAGTTTGATCGGCGCCTGCAGCAGGAGCAGAGACTAAGACTTTCTTAGCACCGCCTTCTATATGTTTCATAAATTCTGCTTTTTCTTTAAAAGCCCCAGTACACTCTAATACAACATCTACTTCCCATTCTTTCCATGGGATTTTTGCCGGATCTTTTTCATGAGAGAATGAGATCTTGTTCCCATTAACTTTTAAAGAATTATTATCGACCTCAACAGAACCGTTAAATTTTCCATGTGTACTATCATACTTTAACAAATGTGCGGCTTCTTGAGTGTTTCCCAGATTATTAATTCCAACTATATTTAATTTTTCAAAGCCTGCGCGAAATAGAATTCTACCAATTCTTCCAAAACCATTTATACCCACTCTTAAGCTCACTATTTACTCCTTTAGTTTTTTAAAAATTCTTAATGTGTTTTCATTTGTTAACTTTGCTAGTTCTTCTACAGATACATCCAATAGATTGGCAAGATATTCTCCAGTTTTAACAACAAATGAAGGCTCATTCTTCTTGCCACGAAAAGGAACGGGAGTCAAAAACGGAGAATCTGTTTCAACGTGTATCCTATCTTTTGGTAGGCTTTTAACTATATCTCTTAGTTTATGAGCATTTTTAAAAGTAACAACTCCACTTATTGAAATGTTTAAACCTAGTGCTAATGCCTGATCCGCTAGCTCTTGCGTCCCTGTGAAGCAGTGAATGACCCCTTTAATAGATCCATTGAATTCTTTCAAAATGTCTATCGTATCTTTTTCAGCATCTCGAGTATGAATTTGAACTGGTAAGCTATATTCTTGAGCCAACTCTAATTGCCGCCTAAAAACTTTTTTTTGCTGACCTCTTGGCGAGTGATCATAGTAATAGTCTAGACCTATTTCACCAACAGCAACGACTCTAGGCTCTTCAAATCGAGAAGCCATCCACTGTTCACATTCTTCATTATACTTAATAGCTTCGTGAGGGTGAACTCCTAATGTACAATATACATATGGTGCTAGTTTATGAGCTAATTCAAAAACAACTTTATGATCATCGGGCTCTGTACCTATGGTAATCATTTTATTTACACCACAAGCTAGCGCATTACTCACCGCTTGTTCAGGAGTGACTTCTAAAAAGTTTAGATGACAGTGTAAGTCGATCCAATTTATCATGAAATCCCTCTTAAGCATTTATGGGTTTCATGAATTAGATAGTCTGTTGTTAGACTCATATCCCAGTGCCTATAAACACTGGTTTCTAACTCTTGTCCCAAGTTGAACAATTTTGATAGCTGTTCAAATGAGTAAATTGAAAGCGTTGAAACTTCTTTTGCCAGATCTTGATGAATAATTTTTTCAGGTCTGAATTTGTAGACGATGGCATCTCTAACCATTTGCTGCCAAAGACTCGCTATTGTTAACACTTGATCTTTGCTAACTATAAGGTCTCGGCCCTCTTGTAAGACCTTTTCCTTAGATTCTGTAGAAAATGACTTCAACCAATGAAACACATGGGGTCTTAAGTCTTCATTATCTCGATTAGTTAACAACTCCGCAGCGCCCAAACTACCTTGAGAGGCATCTAAAATCCATTCAGGATAAGAAGGGTTTAGCTCTTTTATAACATTTTTAGAGAGAGGTTGAAAATGCCAGATTTGTGAACGCGATCGTATCGTAGTTAATACTCGCCCCAAAGAGTTACAAATCAAAAAGAAAAATAATTTCTGATGGGGCTCCTCTAATATTTTTAATAGCGAATTAGCCGCCTGAGGATTCATAAGTTCAACATCATCAATTATAACCACGCTTGATGTATGAAGCGATTTAAAGTGACCAAATTTTAGAATGGCTCTTGCCTGATCGATTTTAATTTGATTTTTTTCTGGTAAGGTCAAGAGTAAGGATTCATGCTGTTGTTTTTCTACACGAATACAAGATCCACAGCGCCCACAGGCTCGACCCTCTCGACTTTCACACAATAAGTTTTGCGCCATTCCCAGTGCCACTCTTTTTTTCCCAATGCCTGCCGGCCCCACAAAAATATGTGTAGAAGCTAAGTGCTGTGTAGTTTGTGCTTTTTCCAGTTTTGATATGATTGATTCATGGCCTTTGGTTTCATTTAATATGACCATGACTGTCCCTTAATATAATCAAAAAAATAAAAAAATAGTTCCTTTGGTTTTTT
>JAGRAE010000201.1 GCA_020435005.1 Bdellovibrionales bacterium | reverse complement strand
GAAAAAGTAAAGGTGTAATATTAAAAAAACTAAAAACAAGTGTGATATTGGTTTCATAGAAGTGCAGGTAGATGATTAAAAATACAATGTATATTCTAATTTATTGCATTTAAATTTTAGCAAAATCCATGTGGAATTAAATTCCTTAAATAGTAAAAAAAGTTTTCCTGCATTAATAGTAGACTAATGATTTATAAAGGGGATAACTTAATGGTATGAGCAACTTAGATATTCACATTCATAAATTTGGTGGCACGAGCATGGGAGATTCTGATTGTATCTCTAAAGTCGCCGAACTCATTTCTCAACAGAAAACAACACAACAAATAATAGTCGTATCGGCGATGAAAGGTGTGACTACCCATCTTGTAGAGGCTTGTCTGTTAGCTCAGCAGAAAAATGACAACTATAAAAATAATTTAAACACAATTAGAACTACCCATATAACCGCTATAGATAAACTCATTTCGGAGCCATATAAATCGGAATTATTTAAACAATTGGATGCAGATCTCATAGAAATACAAGACCTATTAAAAGGGGTGTGGTTAGCTAAAAGCTTGCCAGAGTCAACTTTAGAGATGGTTAGTGGTTATGGTGAATTGTGGTCTTCGTTACTTCTTACTTCTTATTTGAATCAAAAGGGACAACCCGCTGAACGAATGGATACACGCGATTTTCTAACAATAAAAAAGGGAGAAATTGGTCCTGTAGTATTGTGGGAAAAAAGCTTGAGTAAATTAAATGAGCTCCAGCCTCTTGCATCTGGAAAAATTCTGGTGGCGACTGGCTTTATTGCCAGAAATGAAGAGGGTATCAATACAACATTAGGGCGTAATGGTAGTGATTTTACCGCCTCTATTTTGGGAAAACTTTTTTCAGCTAAATCAGTTTGTATTTGGACGGATGTGGATGGTGTTTTTAGTGCAGACCCAAGATATGTGCCCGAGGCTCAATTGGTTGAACATTTAACTTATCAAGAAGCCATGGAGTTAGCTTATTTTGGAGCAAAAGTTTTACATCCACATACCATGGGACCGGCCATAGAAAAAGAAATAGAAATAAAAATTCGTAATACATTTAATCCTAAGTGTGAAGGGACACTTATAACTAAACAACGGGATGAAGGGGGGCTAGCCGTAAAAGGCTTTGCAACAATTGAACATATCGCACTTTTAAATGTCGAAGGTTCCAGTATGGTAGGAGTTCCTGGAGTGGCACAACGATTATTTGGCTCTTTGAAAGAAGTGGGAGTGTCGGTTGTCCTTATTTCTCAAGCCAGTTCAGAACATTCCATTTGTTTTGCTATTCCCAACTCTCAAACTCAATTAGCTGAAAAGGCTATTAGAGAAACTTTTTTCAATGAAATTCACCATGGTCGTATACAGTCTATTCAAGTTTTCAAAGATTGCAGTATATTAGCCGCTGTGGGAGACAATATGGCAGAAACTCCTGGTGTATCTGGAAAGTTTTTTACTTCCCTAGGAAATGCAGGGGTCAATGTAAGAGCCATTGCTCAAGGTTCTTCTGAAAGAAATATTTCTGCCGTAATTGATTCACATCAAACTATAAAAGCCCTAAATGCTGTCCATGCTGCTTTTTATTTGTCTAATTTTACTTTATCTATAGGCTTAATTGGTCCAGGTATTATTGGTAAAACTTTAATTTCTCAAATACAAGAACTGCAGGAGAAAATAATTAAGGACTCCCAATTAGATTTAAGAATACGAGGTATCTGTAATTCAAAAAATATGTTACTGGACAAAACACGTTTAGATGTCAATAAGTGGGAAGAAAATTTTAAAAGCAGTACTTTAAAAGCGAATTTAGAAGAATTTGCCAACCACATTCATGCTGACCATATACCACATTCAGTTATTATTGATTGTACTGCAAGTGAAACTGTTGCGGAACATTATTGTGATTGGTTAGAGAAAGGGATTCATATTATTACTCCCAACAAAAAGGCATCTTCTGCAAATATAAAATCTTATAATAATTTACAAAATACATTGCGTGAAAATAATAGCTTTTATTTTTATGAGGCCACGGTGGGAGCGGGATTGCCGATTATTTCTACACTTAAGGATTTGATAGAAACAGGAGATGAAATTCTAAAAATTGAAGGCATTTTTTCTGGAACTCTTTCGCATATCTTTAATGAATTAAATGTTAATACCAAGTTTTCTGATATTGTTAGTGATGCAAAACAAAGAGGATTTACAGAACCAGATCCCAGAGATGATTTATCAGGGATGGATGTTGCCAGGAAAGTAGTTATACTTGCCAGAGAGGCCGGATATAGTGTTGATCTTACTCAAATCCCTATTGAGAGCTTAATTCCAAGTGATTTTCCTGAAAACTTAACAATAGATGAATTTATGCAAAAGCTGCCTTCTTTAGATGACTCTATTAAAAGATTAGTTATAAAAGCAGATGAAATTGATTCTGTAATAAAGTATGTGGGTTCTATTGATAAAGATGGAAATGCAAGTGTTGGCATAAAAAGTTATAGTAAGGATCATCCTTTTGCGCGTTTAACTGGTACGGACAATATAATTGCCTTTACAACTCAGCGATACTTTAAACAACCGCTTATTGTTCAAGGGCCTGGAGCCGGTCCTGAAGTGACAGCAGCGGGAGTCTTTGCTGACTTGTTGCGTTTGGCGAATCATCTTGGAGCTAAATTACGATGACACAGTTTTCAGTTACAGGTTTTGGACCGGCAAGCATAGGTAACTTAGCTGTTGGCTTTGATATCTTAGGTTTGTCATTGTCAGGTATCTATGACGAAGTTACATTAACAAAAAGAACAGATAGAGAAATTAAAATTTCAAATATTAAAGGGGTCACTCAGAATTTACCAAAAGAAGCGCACAAAAATACCTGTGGTGCGGCTCTGTTAGCCTTTCAAGATAAATTAAATTTAAATTATGGTTTTGACATTGCAATTAATAAAGGAATTCCATTGGCCTCGGGAATGGGGGGGAGTGCGGCTTCCGCCGTAGCCACTGTGATAGCTGCCAATCACTTTTTATCTCAACCTTTAGAAAAAAATGAACTATTAGAATTTGCACTAGCTGGAGAACAAGTGGCGAGTGGTTCAGCACACCTAGATAACGTTGCCCCCTCTTTACTAGGAGGATTGTGTTTGTGTTTAAAAAATAATAAAGTTATTAAAATACCAACTTCTAGTGAATTGAATGTAGTGATATTTCATCCTCATATTCAAGTGGAAACAAAAGTGGCCCGCTCAATTTTAAAAGATTCTATATCATTGAATCAATACATTGAGCAAAGTCAGTATTTGGCAGGTTTTATTAGTGCATGTTATGAAGGTGATTTTAATTTAATCGCAAAGAGTTTAAAAGATGTAGTTATTGAGCCACAAAGATCAAAATTAATACCGCATTTCTATCAATACCAACAAGAAGTATTAAAAGTGGATGGGGTTTTAGGCTGCTCGATTTCAGGAGCGGGGCCTACAATGTTTGCACTGACAAATTCTGATAAAAGTTCACTCGCTGTAAAACAGACCTTTGAACAAGTAGCTAAGTTACTAAACCAAAGTGGAAAGTGTTGGAAGCTAAAAATTAATGATCAAGGGGCTTACACAAATGAAGTACATTAGTACACGAAGCTCAGAACACTTAGAATTTATATCAACATGTATTCTTAAAGGTTTGGCTCCTGACGGTGGTTTGTTTGTACCAAGTGAAGTTAAACCTTTTGATTTAAAGAATTACCACTCAGAAATGAGCTTTCATGAATTCTCTTATCAATTTTTAAAGGTTTTTTTTCAGGGTGATGAGTTAGAGTCTCATTTACCCGGTATTTGTGAGAGGGCTTTTAACTTTGAGATTCCTTTGGCAAATATTCATGAGGAATTAGAGCTGTTGGAATTGTATCATGGACCAACGAATGCCTTTAAAGATTTTGGTGCAAGGTTTTTAGCTGAGTGCTTAGAAGTGATTAATAAAAGTTCAGCTTCCCATAAAGCACAGTTAGTTTTAGTCGCGACGTCTGGTGATACAGGTGGTGCCGTTGCTTCAGCCTTTTTTCAGAGGAAAAACTGTCAAGTCGGTTTACTATTTCCACAGGGTGGAGTTTCAGATAGACAAAAATCTCAACTCACTGGCTGGGGAAAAAACATTTTGTCTTTTGAAGTCAAGGGAGTGTTTGATGACTGCCAAAGGATGGTCAAGGAAGCTTTTAAAAATCAAGAAATAAACAAGAAATATGAGCTAACATCTGCCAACAGTATTAATATTGCCAGGCTTTTACCTCAGGCAGCCTATTTCGCATATGCGGGCTTTCAATATTTTGTAAAATACAATAAAAATCCTAGTTTTTATGTTCCTACAGGAAATATGGGTAATGTTTTTGGAGCCTTTTTAGCAAAGGCCTGTGGCTTTCCTGTACAAAACATTGTAATCGCGACAAATGCCAATGAAACTATTGTCGATTTTTATAAAACACACCAGTATAAACCAAGACCTTCAATTAAAACTCTAGCCAATGCCATGGATGTAGGTGCACCCAGTAATTTAGAGCGATTAATGTGGTTACATCCTTCACAAGATGAATTATTAAGAGTTTCAAAGGCTGTATTAGTTAGTGATGAGAATATTAAAAATACTATTAAAGAAACTTTCAAAAAATTTAACAAGGTGATTTGCCCGCATACGGCTACGGCTATGTTTGCTTGGCGACATTTTCAGGATGAGAGTAATGGAGCCATAGTTGTTGCCACGGCACACCCGGCCAAGTTTAATGAAATAGTAGAACCTTTGATTGAAATGGAGCTTGAAGTTCCTGAGAACTTAAAAAACTTTTTAGCCCGCAAACCTGACCACAAAATCGTTGAGGCGGAGCTTACTCAGTTACTCAAATACTTAATGATTTAGTGACTTAATTAATAACTCTCAATGCTGTCGTGGCATTGAGACTTATTTACTTACCTTCATAGCAAAAGTGACAGTGATGTTAAGACTTGAATTATCGGCATATGATTTTCAATAACCGAATACCATTTTGCCCGGGCAGAATGTCCTTCGATTAAGATGAACTACACATTTAGATGTTTATTTTTGGAGGTAATTACTACTTCCAGCAGATAGGATAAGCTATGTTGACCTTTACATCCTGATAGGGCCTTTCTCAATGCCGT
>JAGRAE010000200.1 GCA_020435005.1 Bdellovibrionales bacterium | reverse complement strand
CACCAATAACGTTAGCAATTTAGTTCTACTATGCAAGGGGCATCACAAAGTGGTTCACTTGTGTTGAGGATTATAAAATATTTATTTTTAAATTAACCCACGAATTTGGAATTACATATCCCCTCATAGATATATCGTAATAAACAATGAGTGATCATCTGTTATAAATACTTCTAGGTTCCCTTCTTCGATAATTCTGAAGAACCACGTTAATAGTTTTTCTAAATTCTTAGATATGCTTAAATTCTTACCTGGTTCCCATTTTGCAAAAGTAAAGCTGAATTTTAATAAAAATAGCTAAAAGCCAAAAATAAGGAGCTCGTGGTATGAAGCATTCACATAGATTGTTACTAGGGACAATTTTTGTCACTTTGGGTTTGGGAACAGCCTGTTCAAAAAAAGACAGCTCAGAAGCCCCTCAACATAAAGGATATGTTAGCTATGAGGGACTTGCAAACTTTGAACTCATTCAAAATGCTAAATTGAGTGACGGGCAAAAGAAAATTTCCGAAAAAGTCGCAAAAGGCGAAAAAGTTGAATTTGAACTTCTGACTAATGAGCTGATTGCCATGCATTACCGTGAGGCAAAAACTCAAGGTGAATTAAAAGACATCAGAGAAACTACATCTCGTGCCTCAATCAAAATGCTAGCGGATCATGTTACGGGCTTAGCCAAGCTGACTTCAAAAAATATGGGTGAATTCAAAGTCAAATATGAAGATAAACTAGAAGATATGCACAACCGTTCGCTAATCTATAATAGTAAAAAAACCAATATTAATGACATTATTTATGAAGGAAGAATGCAATGTTACTCCGGCACTTATTTAAATCAGGTAACTTTGCGTAAATATGTGAATCACGTCAATCAATTTGATGAACTCAACTCAGTGGTTATCTACGAATCTGGCCATGTTTTACCGGGTTTTATCAGTAAAGATAAAGACAATGATTGGCAGTTAACTGGCATTGAAACCACAGTCGGTGGTAAAGCTCAAAAAATTTATGGAAAAGTAAAAAGTCTTGATGGAGCTCTTCGTATAGTTTTAGCTCATGATTTTGCTCTATCCGAAATATTCAAAGGTTTAATAAAAACTGAATTTGAGACTGCAACCACTTCAGGGTCGAGTGTAAAAGTTAAAGATAACCCGGTTGCATGTTTATCTAAGATCGATGGTGAAATGGTAACTCGTGCTGCCAATAAATTTTCAATACCCATAGCTAAGTTAGAAAAAAACATTCGTATTCAAGAGGGTTGTCCCAGAAGTGCTTGGTCGACAAATTCAAATAATACTGCTTTAGCCTTAAATGCCTCAACTATGGGTTTTGGCAAATCCAACACCCATGAAGGCGATATAACAAGACCAGTAGTAGATGAAATTAGTGGCGGTTTAGCCATAGCCAGTGGACCATCTATATTTAATAAATTGAGGGCGGAACAAAATATCAATGACAAAAAATTGTTCGGTCAAGGTCAATGTGTATTCAATAAAAATGATCATATAATTGTCTCTACTTTAGATCCTCGAGCTTGCGCTATGTTTAATGATTACAATGAACGTTATCATAGTAAAGAGGGTTATATTTATGCAGAGTGGGCTTTGTTTCCACCTGTGCGTATGGATATGAAAAAGGTCAGAAAACTAAAAAGTATGGAAGAATTTGTAACTTACCAGGAAAAGCTTTGTGAAGAAACATATGCTGGGACAAATTTAAAAATTACTCCCATGCATGTGAATCCGACAACTGAAGATAAAACACATGGCGCTGAAGCTATAGAACTTTTCCCTTATTCTTTACACCAAGGCTTTTCTTACAAATCTAAAGATAAAGATAAAGATGACAATTACGACTATTACCATTTTAAAGAATTTAGGTATTTTTTGAAAATAAAAGATTTGTATAAAATGTTCGGCGCTGAAATTAGTGAACAACTAATGTTTATTGAATCATTATACAATATGAATGAAGAGTATAAAAATTATAAGCAAAACGATAGTGGTCTTAGAGCTTATTACATTGTTTACGGCAAAATACCATTTGAAAACAGTGACTCTGATGTAGTTCAACAAGATGATTACACTCCAGATTCAATGGATGGCATGATGGAACTGAGTACTCTATCAAATGAATTTCCCGCTTACGCCTTGTGCATCGGGCACCACGCACCGTCTAAGCAAGTGCGTGTTAGAGAGTTTAAAAGAGGAAATTAAAAGAGCAGTTCAAATAGCTTTTGAAAAAGTCTATAATTAAGTCATCAACCTAAGACAACTCAGGTTGATGACTTGAATGCTCACCTATAATCTTAGAAATTATAGACCTCTATAATCTTAAAGAATTATAAGCCACTAAAATAAGCGGCTAAATCTTCCATGTCTTTTTCAGATAAGACTTTAGCTTGGGGGCTCATTAAAGGATTGTCGCGCTTACCGCTTTTGTAATCTTTTAGGGCTTGTAACATATAGCCATACTTCTGACCTTTAAGGTTGGGCCACAAATCATTTGGACTAATTCCTCCAGCACCATGGCAGGCGGCACAGGTTGCTGATTTAGTTTTTCCTGCGGCAGCATCACCTTTAGCGAAACTCATTGTTGTAGCCAATGTTACTAATAAACTTATCATCACGTTTTTCATGATGTCTCTCCTCTCTGAATCAACTGAGTTCAGTTTGTTTTTAAATCACTAATATATTTAGCTAAGGCATCTATTTCCTCATCGGGTATTTCTGCGGCCACTGTTGACATAGCTGCATTTTTTCTTTTACCCGATTTAAAGGCTCTAAGCTGATTAGCAATATATGTAGCTTGTTGACCGCGAATACGTGGGCCAAAAGCATTTTTTGCGCCGGTATGGCAGGCTTGGCATTTAACAAACAAGCCTTCAGTATCTTCCTTTGTACCAGCAGAGAAGGGCTCTAATTGAGAGTAATAAAGGGATAAATATTTTAATTCACTGTCAGATAAATTACTTGTAAGTATATGCATGGTCATTCCTGTTGGAGACTCAGATACTCGGGGATCTACAGCAGAATAAGCATCTATTTTTTGCAGCTCTAATTCGCCCTTATCATCAAACTGCATTTGTTTAAAGCCACGCAATTGAGATAATAGGTAAGACTCTGACAAACCACCAATGTGCGGAACATCGAAAAATTGTCCCATTCCCATTGGTCCGTGACAATTTGTACATTGACCTAATAAATTAGAGTTTTTATTAGCTAATTGAATTTTTTCATACTCAGTTAATTCAGGGAGAGAAGCCTCTGCCTGTGATGCTGACTGAACTTGTGTTGTCATTTGTGTGTCCGGGCAAGACTGAGGAGTCGTTCCCGCGTTGCCATCAGTGCTAGCTCCAGTTGGGGATTTAGCAATCTTAGGTGCATTTACCCCTTTTGCATAAGCTAGAATTTGTGTCTTTTCTTGCGGTTTCAGCGTTGTTGAAAGCATGGCTGCCATGGCAGGAGGTGATTTAGTTAAATCACTAATAAACGAATTAAGCGTTCCTCTTTTGGCTGCATCATCTAGTGCGGCCTTATTGGTATGCCATACATGGCAGGCAGCACATTTATCTTTTAATATAGGTAAAATTTCTTCATAAGATGGACCGACAAAAGCTTGTTCTGTCCCATCAGTTTTAGAACCCGTTTTACCCGTATCTTCAGCTTGAATGGGAACTAAGGGTTGGTGTCCTTTTTCATCACTACATCCAGTAAAAATTACAAGTCCAAGTAACAGAAGCCATTGATAAGCTATTAATTTAACTGGGGATCGTCGCATAGATAATTGTCCTTTCAATTTGTAATTTTCAAATAGGCAATAACTAGGCCAACTTATTAAGAACTTCTTAATGACAATTGCGAGTTCAAAAGTTAGATAAGCATTACAACAAATGACATACGATAAATATTCTAATTTGAAAATATTTTTTCGAAGAACATTAAAGAGGCTTATATGAAAATTTTTCTTTTACTGTTATTGTGCGCATTCCAATTACCTTTAGTTGTTCAAGCTCGACCTGAGTATGCTAATCGTCATGGTATTAATCGCTGTACAGCTTGTCATTTCAGTCCCGCGGGAGGTGGTCTTAGGAATACTAATGGTAAGCTTTATGGTTCACATGGTTTTAAAATATCTAAATATGCTAGCCAAGATTTTGTCAGTGCTGAAATGCGTTTTGTCCATTACAATCCCAAAGGGGATGGATTAGACAGCGAAGGTCGTGGCCTAGCTTTAATGGCTGGAATTATTGGGGGCTCTGTAGCTATAACACCTGAAGAAGATTCTGAGGCCACAGAAATAAGAGCGGTTTTTTCCCATGACGTCTATAACAATACACCATGGGCTACATATATTCGATTTCGTCGTTATGAAGACACACAAACCGGATGGTTGCCACAATACATAGTTGCCGGTCGCTTTCACGCTCCCTTTGGTATTATGACTGACGAGCATAGAACTTATGTGAAATTACAAACGGTTAGTGACTATAATAAAAAACTTGAATCTGGGGCCATGTTCTCTGCTCAACCTTATGATTCCTTTCATTATGATATTGCCATAGTTAATGGAGAAGCTAACAATGCTACCTTTGCCAATAAAGGAAATGCAGAATTGTGGGGTGGTTTAGCTAATTTGCGTTGGATTTCGAAATATAGTTGGTTACCCTTAACTTTTGGAATGAGTTACAAATATTATGACCAGGCAAAAAATCAGCACAAACCGTGGGCCGCTTCTGCTTATAGTTTGATATCTTTAGAGAGATTATCTGGGGGATGGATGCGTGCAGATTTGATGTTTGAATATGCTCAAGCAAAATATTTGAATGATGTAGCCGCGACTTCTGCAGGGTTTCCAAATGCTACGGGAACCTATTATGCAAACATTTTAGATTCGACTTCTTCAGGATTTTTTGGTCAACTCAATTATTATTTGAGTGAGAAGTTAGTTCTTCAATTAAAACATGATCAATTGCTCTATAACAGAGATTACAGTGCGGATGCTTATCAAAAATTTGGTATTGGCTTAAAACATTACTTTGCGGCCAATAGTTTCTTTATGTATAGATGGGAAAAAGCCGAGATTGGGCAACCAGATGAAGAAAAAAATCCTTTCCACCGAGCCGAAGATGCGGTGTGGGCTTATTTGCAAGTGGGAATTTAATGTTAAGTGTAAATGATA